>JAFPZD010000034.1 GCA_017417465.1 Prevotella sp.
CATTAACTTCTATACTGCCGGCAGCACATCGCCCGTGGCGCTCGACTTCACCTACAGCGGCACTGGATTCCAGATCGGACAGTACTGGGCATTCTTCCCGTCGCTCGACAACATCTTGGGCAAAGCTGCCGGTGCATCGGCTTATCGCTTCGCTATCTATCCCGTCGCTCCCTCTGAGGCCGGGTTGGAAGCCTGGCAGATGGTGTTTAATGGGAAGAACGAAACCAATGCATTGGTCTACTACCACACACAAGTGGCATGCGCCACAACAGGACTGAAGGGCTTGCAGAAGGTCTACAACAAGGGATTCTTCTTCCTGCCAGCAGGTGTAACGCCGCAACCTTCCGACTTCACTGTCGAGGGCGACTCGCCAGCAGTATCCATCGATGAAGCAACAAAAACCATCACGCTTACCTTCGAGTCTAACGCCATCGACGTCGCTGAAGTGAAGCAGGGCTATCAGACTGCTGGCCGCGGCAACGAACGCCAGCTTCTGCTGCGCATCGACCTGCAGCGCAATGTCACGGGAGCAAAACTCACTGGTCTGGGTATCCGGTTGGATGACGAGACACGCCGCAACATCGGCACGCTCTCCTTGTGGCAAACCACTGGCACGGAGTTTTATGCCAACTCGAAACCAACGTCACTGGCCACCATCGAGCCCACGGCAAATGAACTGACGTTGCCTCTCGACTACACTATGAAGAGCGGCATCAACCACCTATGGCTCACGGCCTCCGTGAATGCTGATGCCACACTGGGTGAAGCCATCGATGCTGCACTCACAAATATCACCTTTACTGCTGACGGTGAGGAAAAAACCGTCGACGTGGCAGCTTCCCTCGGCAACCCAGATGGTGTGGCACACATCTTCGCCACGCAGAGCTTTGCCTACGTACCTACCACCGACAACTGCCAGTTCTACCGCATTCCTGCGATGATGCTCGACCAGCAAGGTAACATCGTCGTGGCTGCCGACCGTCGCTACAATAGCAACAGCGACTTAGGCAACCACAAGATCGACGTGAGCATCCGGCGCAGCGAGGACGGTGGCCACACGTGGTCTGCACAGAACATCATTGCCACAGGCGACGGTAAGAACACGGCTACCTACGGTTATGGAGACCCTGCACTGGCACGCACCCAGAGCGGACGCCTCATCTGTGTCATGGCTGCAGGCTCGGTGATGTACTGGAATGGCATGCGCAACGCCGCCATTTGTATTAGCGACGACAACGGACTGACCTGGACAAAGCCGCGTCAGCTCTACACACGTAACTTCACCGACGCCGTCAATGGAAAGAAAAACTCGCTGGGCTTCTACGGCAACTTCATCTCGTCAGGCAAGGGATTGACGACGAAGGACGGCACTGTGATGTTCACCAACAACTGTCTGACCTACGATGATAAGTCGACACCTCAGTGCTACATCATCTACTCCACCGACAATGGCGACAGCTGGACGCTCGGTCCCGGCAACGCCTATCGTGGTGCCGACGAGTCAAAGCTGGAGCAGATGAACAATGGCGACCTCCTCGTCAGCGTCCGCCAGAGTGGTGCTCGCGGATTCAACACCGGTTCGGCCGATGCCTCCGCATGGGACTCGCAATGGCGCAACAGCCAGATTTCCGGCAACGCCTGCAATGCCGACATCCTCTACTACAGTCGCTCCACCGAGGGCCAGCGCGACATCATGTTGCACTCCTATATCAATTCTGGTTCCCGCGAAAACCTCACCCTGGCCATGAGCATCGACCAAGGGGCATCGTGGCAAAACTTCATGAACATCCAGCCTGGCGGCTCATGCTACTCCACGATGGTACGCATGCCCGACGGCAGTGTCGCCCTACTCTACGAGGATGAGTCCTACTCCGCCGGCAATGGCTACGCCATCAACTTCCTCACCATCACCGAGGAGCAGATCAAC
>JAFPZD010000262.1 GCA_017417465.1 Prevotella sp.
CTCTTTCAGCCCGACTTCTATCAGGTGGCCGACGGCCAGCAGCTGGAGATCATCGTCCGCGACGGCCAGCGCCAGGTGTTCCGCCGTCAGGTGGCAGCCGCCAACAGCACCATCGTGCCCGCATATATAAATAAGGTGAAGGCGTGGTCGCCCGAGCATCCCTTCCTCTACGACGTAGAGTTCATCGTTCGCAACGCTCGCGGCGAGGTGATCGACCGCGTCAGCAGCTATGCAGGCATGCGCAAGAGCGAGGTGCGCGGCGGACGCTTCTACCTGAACAACCAGCCCTACTACCTGCGGCTGGTGCTCGACCAGGGCTACTACCCCGACGGACAATGGACGGCACCCACCGACCAACAGCTGCGCCGCGACATAGAGCTGGGCTTGCAGGCAGGCTTCAACGGTGCCCGCCTGCACCAGAAGGTCTTCGAGCAACGCTACTTCTACTGGGCCGACAAGCTGGGCTACCTCACGTGGGGTGAGTCACCGTCGTGGGAGATGGACTGGACAAATCCCGTAGCAGCCCGCAACATGATTACCGAATGGGAGGAGTGCGTCGAGCGCGACTATAACGTGCCGAGCATCGTCTGCTGGTCGCCGCTCAACGAGACGTGGATGCCCGACCACGACCAGCAGCGTGCCCGACTGACCAACGACCTCTACCACGCCACACGCCGACTCGACCCCACCCGACCCGTGGTCACCGTCAGTGGCGGCTACCACACCGGCCCTACCGACATCTATGCCGAGCACACCTATGTACAGGATCCGGCAGCACTCTACGAACAGCTGCGCATGAAGGACGACGGCTCGGTCTACACCCAGTTTCCCGACAAGAGCCGAGCCTGGCAGGGTGAGTGCTACATGATAGACGAGTTTGGCGGCATACGCTGGGTGAAGCAGATGCAGACGCAGCAGGAGGTGGCACCCGAGGAACAGTTCTGGGGCTACGGCAAGGATCCGCAGTCGCTGGACGAATACTACGACCGACTGGAGAAGCAGGTCGACGTCATACTCAGCATCCCCCACATTGCCGGTTTCTGCTACACGCAGATAGTCGACGTGGAACTGGAGAAGAACGGCATCTACACCTACGACCGCGAGACGAAGTTCGACATGGATCGCATACGACGCATCTTCTCGAAAAACAGAGAAACGGCTAACGAAGCGATAACGAAATAACGTCATAACGAATTAATAATAACTAAAAAAAACTCTACGATTATGAAACATGTTAAGACCCTATTGACGATGGCCATGATGCTCTGCACAGGCCAAGCAGTGGCCCAGCCATGTATGCCACCAGCGAGATACTGACATCGCTCTTTGGTGACGATATCCGCAAGGAGTTCACCATACACCACCAAGGCAACACCCCCGACGGCGAAATATGGCAGGGCGGCGAAGGTCGCCACGTGTCGCTGAAATGGTACACACCGAAGAAAGACCGCCCGCAGTATGCCGGCGACAACGGGCGCAACCGCCGCATCATGCGCTACGTCGAGGTGGTGCTCATGCTGGCCGAAGCCCTCAACGAGACTGGCGACCGCGAGGGAGCACTGCAGAAGCTGAACCTCTGCAAGGCACAGGTGAACACCATCAACGGCAGCACGAAGCTCTACCAGCCTGGCAGCTACGGCTACGTACGCGACCAGATCTGGCAGGAGCGCCGCATGGAGCTGGCCTTCGAGTGGGACCGCTACTTCGACCTGGTGCGCCAGAAGCGTGCCGCCACCGTGCTCCACACCTTCGGTCGCTCACGCCCCAACAGCCGCGGCCTCTACTTCCGCGAAGGTATTCACGAGCACATGCCCATACCTCAGAACGAGATCGACATGTCGAACGGCGTCGTCGAGCAGAACCCCGGCTATTAAGAAATGAGAATTGCGTTTGCAATAAAAGGACAATTACGAACGTTATAAATAAGAACATAAGAATGAAAATCAGACAAATAGCACGGCTCTGTCAGGTATGCTGCGTTGCCAACGCAGCCCTCGCCCTCCTCACCGCCTGCAGTGACGACAATCAGGAGGCTCGCACGCCCGTGGCGCAGGTGGCTGTCGACAAGCAGCAGCTGGCCGTCAATGAGTCGATGACCATCCGCTTCAACGGCGTGGCCGATCAGGCGGTGGTCTACACCGGCGACAAGGACCATCAGTACGCGCTGCGTGACTCGAGCAACACCGCCATCGTGATGAACAAGGGGCTGCTGACCTACTCCTACTCCGTGCCCGGTCGATTCCACGTGGTCTGCGTCGCTTCGACCTACGACACCTTCATGGGGGGCTCGCTCCGGCAAGACAGCACGACGTTCGACGTGGAGGTCGTCGACAACGTGACCGACATCGACACCATCTACACGATGGTGACCCCCAACGTCTACATGGCCCGCCAGCAGGGCGACGACTGGATCCTCTGCCTGTCCGCCAAGCAGCTTTACAACAACCGCGAGATGACGGTCAATGCCGCCCGCCAGCGACTCAGTATCGAGGCTGGCAGCGACTCGGCCAAGGTTTACATAGACGGCGAACCGTACGTATCGAAGAACTACTATGCCCTGAACGCCGACCACGAGATACGGGTGGTGTCAGGTTCGGGCACAGAGAAGGTCTACCGGTTCTACGGTATGATCTATCCTGAGTTCAAGACGCTGACCATCGGTGGCGGCGAGGCAGTGCTCACCCGCTCGGCCTACTATCAGGACCTGCTGACCTACCGCGGCACGGGC
>JAFPZD010000263.1 GCA_017417465.1 Prevotella sp.
CCACCACCAATGTTCACCGCCTATCTCCACCGCCATTGTCCACCGCCAATGCTTGCCGCCGATGTTCACCACCAATGCATGCCGCCGATGTTGGCCGCCAATGTTCACCACCAATGCATGCCGCCGATGTTGGCCGCCAATGTAGGGGCAGGCCCCGTGCCAGCCCGTTGGCCCGTCAGGGCCAGTGTGCCTTTAATTTTTAAGACAACCCACACAACCTGAACAACTTATCCAACCACCGAATGAACAAAGACAACATCCTGGGCGCAGCGCCCATCCGCAACAACGCGGCGGCAGGGGGAATACGATGCCTGGCACCTGACACTGGCCCTGTCGGGCCAACGGGCTGGCACGGGGCCTGCCCCTACACTGGCGGCATCGCCTGTACCCTGACACTGGCCCTGTCGGGCCAACGGGCTGGCACAAAGGCTACGGGTAGGCGACGGAACGTCGGGAATGGGCCTGCCCCTACATTCGCGGCCAACATCCGCGGCCAACATCCGTGGCCAACATTGACGGCCAACACTGGCGACATCGCTTGGCACCTGACACCGGCCCGTGTAAAATCGTGTAGAACCGTGGCGACATCGCCTGGATGGAGTATTTAGTCCAGGTCAACTCCTTCTTTATTCGCCAAACAATTCTCTTATCACCAGGTCTTTATTGGTAATGAATGCCAGCATGTCACGATAGATATAGCAATCATCGTAAGGTGTTGTTTTCAGTATTCCATTTTCTGCAACGAAGATTTCAGCATCAGGATAAGCGAGGATAACTGGCGAGTGTGTGGAAATAATGATTTGTGAACCAGAGTTGACAGCTTCTTTCATCCACACGAGGAAACGCAGTTGGTTCAAATAGGACAATGCTGCCTCAGGTTCGTCAAAGATAAAGAGTCCTTTGCTTCTCAGCCTGTTTGTGAATAGTGACATGAAACTTTCGCCGTGCGATTGCTGATGTAGGCTGACGCCACCATAACTATACAGCATCATAGGGTCTTCCCCTGCAATTCTATCCACCTCGGAGGCTAGATTATAGAAACTCTCAGCACGGAAGAAGAAGGCGTTTCTGTATCCCAGGTCGGCTCTCACGGCGCGTAATTCTTCATAGAGATTAGAGTGTGTCTCCTGTGTCCTGAAGTTGAAATTCTTACTTCCTCCCTCTGCATTAAGACCTAAAAGATTAGCGATGGCTTCGAGGAGCGTTGACTTTCCTGATCCATTATCTCCAACGATATACGTTACACTCTTTGAAAACTCCAACACTTTCAAATTGCGAACGATGGGGAGATTAAACGGATATGAGTCATCAACCGACGGAACATGTTCATTCCTAATCGCTCTTAAATAGATGTTTTGACCGTTAATATTCACGTTAGAAGTAGTTAGAAGTAGTTATTCAAGTTTCACAAGTTTTGCGTAAGTTCTGCACAGCCGATGCCGTAGGCATCAGACAATGGTAGCCAGCCATTTTAATGGCTGGTACACAGGGCTGGGGTAGCGAGCGTGCCGTAGGTACGCGACAAGGTTTGAATGCTGTCGCGTACCTACGGCACGCTTTTCTACCGCCCCTTTATACCAGCCATTAAAATGGCTGGCTACCATTGTCATGCCCCTACGGGGCTTGCTGCGCATCGTTTTCATCGCTTGCGAAACTTGAGGTAGTTAGAGGTAGTTAGAAGTAGTTAGGGTCAGTGTGCCAGCACCGAGCCGTCGATGAGCTTAGGACAGATGGCGGCAAGGTCGCAGCGATCGCAGTGGGGACGCTGCGAGGTGCAGACATAGCGACCGTGGAGCAGCAGCCAGTGGTGGGCACGGGGAATGTCGGCTTCAGGAATGTTACGTACCAATGCCTGCTCAACCTTCAAGGGGGTGTTGTCACGCTTGGTGACCAACCCTAAACGGTGGCTCACACGGTAGACATGCGTGTCGACTGCCATCGTCGCCTGTCCGAAAGCTACGGCTTGGATGACGTTCGCCGTCTTACGCCCTACGCCCGGCAGACGTAGCAGCTGGTTCATGTCCTGAGGCACCTCGCCATCGAAGTCGTTGACGAGCATGCGTGCCATCTCAACCAGGTGGCGCGCCTTGGAATTGGGGTAGCTGACGCTGCTGACATACTCCAGCACGTCGTCGGGCTCAGCCGCTGCCATGCTTTGCGGGGTGGGGTAGTGCCTGAAAAGCTCCGGCGTCACCTGGTTGACGCGCTTGTCGGTACACTGTGCGCTGAGTATCACCGCCACTAACAGCTGAAACACACTGCCGAACTCCAGTTCGGTGTTCACCTCTGGCATCTGCTGGCGAAAATGGTCCAGCACGAGCCTGTAACGTTCTGCTTTCTTCATTGCGGCTGCAAAAATACGTAAAAAACACGAACTGGCCAAATATTTACCGTATCATTTAGTCCAGACGTTTGGAGAAACTTGAATGGATACTGTTTACGTTGTCTAAATGTATCTTTTTTGATGTCTAAATGTATCATTTGCGAGGCGTAAATGGCATGTTTGCGAATGTCGTTTTTACCACTGTGACGATAGTGACGATAGATATACTAACTTTTGTATAAAGGAAAACATTTAGTCTCGGGGTAAATAATTTCCTATAAGGGAAAGTTGCAAAACTTATCGTCACTATCGTCACAGGCACATCTCAGAACGGCAGTTGCGACTCCTGAAACGTCGGAGTAGCGTTGTTGCCGTTCTCCTCGGTATCGTCAACCATAGCCAGCGTGACCTGAATCCATCAGCGTGACGTTCTCCCCCCAGATGCGGAAAATTTACGTACTGTGCGGTTGGAAAAGCAGCGTCGGGCGGCCCTGGGCTGCCCGCCAATGTAGGGGCAGGCCTGTCGCGAAGATGCCACGGCAACACTGGCCCTGACGGGCCAACGGGCTGGCACGGGGCCTGCTCCTACATTGGCGGCCCCGCCTGGCACCTGACAATCGCCCGTGTAAAACCGTGTTGAACCGTGGCGGCCTCGCCTGGCACCTGACAATCGCCCGTGTAAAACCGTGTTGAACCGTGGCGGCATCGCCTGGCACCTGACAACCGCCCGTGTAAAACCGTGTTGAACCGTGGCGGCCTCGCCCGGCACCTGACAACCGCCCGTGTAAAACCGTGTTGAACCGTGGCGGCCTCGCCCGGCACCTGACAATCGCCCGTGTAAAACCGTGTTGAACCGTGGCGGCCTCGCCCGGCACCTGACAACCGCCCGTGTAAAACCGTGTTGAACCGTGGCGGCCTCGCCTGGCACCTGACAACCACCCGTGTAAAATCGTGTTGAACCGTGGCGGCATCGCCTGGCACCTGACAACCGCCCGTGTAATACCGTGTTGAACCGTGGCGGCATCGCTTGGCACATCCGCCGCGTTGTTCAGGATGGGCGCTTGCGCCCAGTATATTGTCCTGTTTTTTTGCTGGTTGATAAGTTGTTCTTGTTGTTTGTGTTGTCTTAAAATAAAAGGCACACTGGCTGATTTGATTTCACCACGCCATACTATTACTACTAAAAAAAATGCCTTTTCTTGTTTAATTTCGCGTCGTTCTTTCGTTATATAAGTAGAATGACGCAAGAAGAGTTTACGCATATAGCCAGCGAAATGCGGCAGGATGCCGTTGTCGCAGCCCGGAAGTTCGGACTCGCGATGGACGATGCTGAGGACATTGCGCAGGACGTGATGCTGAAGCTGTGGTGCCTGCACAGGAATCTGGACGGTGTGGCTCATGCAAAGGCTCTGGCAGCAATAACGGCACGGCACGTTTGCATCGACCGATGGCGCACGTCGCACGGCCATGCAGAGCTGGACACGATGATGCCTGTCGCCGACGCGGACACGGCTGTTAGCCGTCTGGAGTATGCGGAACTGGAGCAATGGCTCAGTGAGCAGATAGACGCACTGCCCACTACATCAAGAATCGTGCTGACGATGCGACAACTGGAACACCGCGAACTGAGCGAGATTGCCGACATCCTGGGCATCAGGCAGACGTCGGTGTCGACGCTGCTCGCACGGGCAAGAAACGAACTGAGGAACAAACTGAAAAGGAGGAACCAACGATGAATGAAATGTACGACAAGCAGGAAATAGCCCGACTCCTCGACAGGTTTATGGCCGGCACGACCAGTCTGGACGAAGAGAGAATGCTGGCTGCATATTTCCGCACCCATGAGGCAGGTGACGAGTGGCAAGAGTATAAGGAAATGTTCGCCCTGTTCGACAGCGGAGCAGTCGACATCGAGCCGGAGCCGGTTGTGGCGAAGCCCAAGACCGCCAGCCTCAGATGGCTCTTTGCCGCCATTGCTGCCAGCGTTCTGTTGCTGCTGACGATACACTTCAATGTCAGCGACACGGAAGCTCCACCCAGTGCGCCGCCGTTTGGTGGGATGCCGACAGGTCAGATTTACAATCAGACTGCAACAGATACAAGGGCCATCAGTCCGCTGACGACTACGGAGCACATTGCAAATGCTGGTACACAAAGCCGTCGGATGGCAACACCGACCAAGCGGAAAAGGCAGGCTGAGCCGAGCGGAGCGCAGGGCGATATTTACTCCGCCATGCTGCCGGAAGTGGTCTTCTGTCCTGAACCCGATGTCATCCTGTTGCCACAGGTCGGCAAACAGCCCTCCTTCGTACTGGCCTGCAGGGTCGTGCTCCCTGGTGTGTCGGCTTGCGCTGACTCTACGACGTTTGCGCAGGGCACTGAAGTGATGGTGGCTTGTGACGAGATAGAATATAACGATCAACCCTTTAAACATACATTATTATGAAAAGAATTCTGATGACATGGGTCATGAGCCTGACGATGGCTTCGACCTTCGCACAAGTTTTTGAAGCCCCGGAGGTAATGGCCGAATATCCCGGGGGAGTGAACGCCATGATGACATTCCTGACGCAGACCCTGAAGTACCCTGCCGGGTGTGAGAAAGACCGAGTCGAGGGACGTGTGCTGCTGACGTTCATCGTCAACGAGGACGGCACTATCACTGACATGGAGGTCATGCAGTCGCCCGACGACCGCCTGACCGCCGAGGCGAAGCGCGTGGTCAGCCTGATGCCAGTGTGGAAACCTGCCAAGAACAAGGGCAAGGTGGTGAAGATGAAATACACGCTGCCGCTGATGTTCCGCCTGCCCGACGGCGCAAAGCAGGGCTTCGACAAGCAGGCGTGCGACTCCATAGCGCGACTCATAGCCGGGAAAAAGGAGAACCCGCACGGGCTTTACAAACTGCTGCGCTTCTCATACGAGAACGGGGCAGCCGACAAAGGACCGCACATTGACCAGTACAAATACTGCACGGACAGCCTGACGCTGCAACTGCAGGTGCAAAAAGACGTATGGAACACGACGGCACAACAGCAGCCAGAGTTCTGGATGTCGATACTGAACCAGGACAGGCGACCGCTGACATACACCGGCAACGTTGCTGACAAGGACATCAGCATCTTCGACAGCGACAACCGCGGCTTCAAGCTGCGCTGGCACAACACGATTATGAACAACGAGTTCATGCCTATGGGCCAGTATATCACGGAGCTTTACGCGTCCGGCTATAAAATCAATGCCAACGTGCGCCGCGTCACAGACCTGCTGGCGATGAAGCTCCAGCAGCGCGAAGGAAACCGCTTCTTCGGCTGCTGGCGACGGGTTGGCGTGCTGACGAAGGTGGACGGACGGGACCTGCTGATGCCCGGCCACCAAGACCTCTACCAGATATTCGACCGCGATGTCTATCTGCACTTCTACGAGCTGATGGCCGACAGAATGTATGCCTACTGCATCATGCGCCCCATCACCTACAAGAGTGACAACGTGCTGGTTCAATACGGCAGTGAGAGCCAGATAGAATGGATCGACGACAACACTTTCCACCTGCGCTTCGACCGTGGCGACGGAACCATCGTCACCGAGCTGTGGAAACGCTCCGGCCTGCCAAAAACCTACCAGACGGCTTTCGGCACAAACGTGCCCATATACGAAGTGCCGACCAATCCGCTGCCAAACTATTTCGGAAGATAGCATAAAGTTAGTAAATATAGCAATAAAACGAGTAGAAACCCGGGACAACGCTGGTGGCCGCAGTGATGCGCCCACCAGCGTTTTTCTATACACCACTTTGCACCAGAAAACAATCTTTTTTAGCGGAATGTTTGGCGGATTGGATAATAGTTCGTACCTTTGCGGGCGAATTTCGAAAACGACAATGGATAGCAAACGAATACTTAACTTTCTAAAGGCCGTCATGGCCAACAACAACCGCCCTTGGTTCCAGGCCCACCGTGCCGACTACGACGCTGCCAGAGCGGAGTTTGAGCGAGGCGTGCAACAGGCGCTGGAGCGTATCATTAGCTTCGACCCGTCGGTGGTCACACAGTCGGTGAAGGACTGCACCTACCGCTTCTATCGCGACACACGCTTCTCGCCCGACAAGTCGCCCTACAAGAACCACTTCGGCGCCTATATCAATGCCCATGGCAAGAAAGCCCTGCGCGGCGGCTATTACATCCACTTGGAACCTGGCGGCTGCCTGCTGGCTGTAGGCAACTACTGGCTGCCGACTAACATCCTGACGGCTTGCCGTAACGAGATGATGGGCAACGAGGCTGCGTGGCTGCGATGCGTCGACACGCCCGACTTCCACCGTTACTTCGACGATGATGGCATCACGGGATGGGAAGGCCCACAGGGCTTCGGACTGACGAAGCTGAAGACCTGTCCTGCCGGTTTTCCCCGCGACTATGCCCATGTGGGCTACCTGCGCCTGAAGGACTACTGTGCGTGGCACCGTGTGGCTGACAGCTTCTTCGAAGGTGACGGGTGGCTCGACGAGATGGAGCACGTCTTCCGCACGGCCAAGCCGATGATGGACTTCATGAATAGCGTCATAGACGACTATGAGTGAGGTTGAGAAATGGGGAAATATGCTCAGAATTTGCGTTTTATGAAATTTTCACGGTTATTATTTGCGCAGTTCAAAAATAAAGCGTAACTTCGCGCCCAAATTAGTAAGAAACATTGTAGCACAAAATCAGAATAACATAAAATGACAGCATGATAATGACGTTGTTTTAACCTTATTATTAATATTAATTTATGAAAAAGTACAATTTCAATGCAGGTCCCTGCATTCTCGACCGTTCGGTCATCGAGAAGACAGCCCAGGCTATTCTGGACTTTAATGGTATCGGCCTTTCACTGGCTGAGATTAGTCACCGTTCAAAGGACTTCCAGCCCGTCATGGACGAGGCAGAGGCCTTAGTCAAGGAGCTTCTCGACGTGCCCGAGGGCTACAAAGTGCTCTTCCTGGGTGGCGGTGCCAGCCTGGAGTTCTGCATGGTGCCCTACAACTTCCTGAACAAGAAAGCTGCTTACCTGAACACTGGTGTTTGGGCAAAGAAGGCCATGAAAGAGGCCAAGCTGTTTGGCGAGGTTGTTGAAGTAGCTTCATCGGCCGATGCTAACTATACGTTCATCCCGAAGGGCTGGACCGTTCCTGAGGATGTGGACTACTTCCACTTCACCAGCAACAACACCATCTACGGCACAGAGATTCGTCATGACTTCGACCTGAAGGTGCCCGTTGTCTGCGACATGTCGTCCGACATCTTCTCACGTCCCGTTGACGTGTCGAAATACATCTGCATCTATGGCGGTGCACAGAAGAACCTGTCGATGGCCGGTGTGACCATCATCATCGTGAAGGAAGATGCACTGGGCCACGTAGAGCGCCAGATTCCCACCATGCTGGACTATCGCACGCATGTGGAGAAAGGCTCGATGTTCAACACACCTCCCGTGGTGCCCGTCTACACCGCCCTTGAGAACCTGCGCTGGATGAAGGCTCAGGGTGGCGTGAAGGAGATGGAGCGCCGCGCCCTGGAGCGTGCCAAGATCGTGTACGACGAGATTGACCGCAACAAGCTGTTCCGTGGCACTGTTGCCGAGGAGGACCGCTCGGTGATGAACCTCTGCTTCGTCATGAACGACGAGTACAAGGAGCTGGAGAAGGACTTCCTCGACTTCGCCACGTCGAAGGGTATGGTGGGCGTCAAGGGTCACCGCTCAGTGGGTGGCTTCCGCGCCAGCTGCTACAATGCCCAAACTGTCGAGGGCTGCAAGGCTCTGGTCGCCTGCATGCAGGAGTTCGAGAAGCTTCATTGACCATTGACCATTGAGCATTGACCATTTTATGAAGTCAGATAATCAAGTGCTGAACGACAGCAAGGCTTTTGCACTGCGCATTATCAAACTTTATAAATATCTGAAAGAGGAAAAACAAGTGTATGTGATTTCGCGTCAGATACTACGCAGTGGAACCAGTATTGGCGCCAATGTGCGTGAGAGTGTCAATGCTCAGAGTCGGATGGATTTTATTAATAAACTTAACATTGCTCTAAAGGAAGCAAATGAAACTGAATATTGGCTGGAACTGCTTCATGAGTCCGACTACATGGATAGACGATTGTTTGAATCGTTCTATGACGATTGTGGCAAGATTGTAGCAACTTTGACCAAAATTATCAAGACGACTAAGTCATCTGATAATTAATGGTCAATGGTCAATGTTCAATGTTCAATGACAAATATGAAAGTTTTAGTTGCAACAGAAAAGCCCTTCGCAGCAGCTGCTGTTGAAGGCATACGCAAGGAAGTGGAAGCAGCCGGCCACGAGCTGGTGCTGCTCGAGAAGTATACAGAGAAGGCTCAGCTGCTCGACGCTGTGAAGGACGCTGACGCCATGATCATCCGTTCGGACAAGGTCGACGCTGAGGTGCTCGACGCTGCCAAGCAGTTGAAGATTGTCGTGCGTGCCGGCGCTGGCTACGACAACATCGATCTCGCTGCCGCTACGGCACACAACGTGGTGGCTGAGAACACGCCGGGTCAGAACTCCAACGCTGTTGCCGAGCTGGTGTTTGGCATGCTCGTCATGGCCGTCCGTAATTTCTACAACGGCAAGAGCGGTTCTGAGCTGATGGGTAAGAAGCTGGGTATTCTGGCTTTCGGTAATGTAGGCCGCAACGTGGCCCGCATCGCCAAGGGCTTCGGCATGGATGTCTTTGCCTACGATGCCTATTGCCCCGCTGACGTCATTGAGGCTGCCGGTGTTCACGCCGTGGCTAATCAGGACGCCCTCTTCGAGCAGTGCGACGTGGTGTCGCTCCACATTCCTGCAACGCCCGAGACGAAGCAGAGCATCAACTATGCCCTCGTCGGCAAGATGAAGAAGGGTGGCATCCTGGTGAACACTGCCCGCAAGGAAGTCATCAATGAGCCTGAGCTCCTGAAGCTGATGGCTGAGCGCGAGGACCTGAAGTTCGTCACTGACATCATGCCCGATGCTAACGACGAGTTCAAGAAGTTCGAGGGCCGCTACTTCTCGACGCCTAAGAAGATGGGTGCCCAGACTGCCGAGGCCAACAACAATGCCGGCATGGCTGCTGCCCGCCAGATTAACGCCTTCTTCAAGGATGGCGATACGAAGTTCCAGGTGAACAAGTAGATTTGTTTGAAGTAGTAAGAAGTAGTTTGAAGTAGCGAGAAGTCATTATTAAAGTCATTTCAAGTATAATCGTAGCGTAAAGACAATTGACTTTTAACTACTTCTTACTACTTCTTACTACTTCAAACTATATTTTACTACTTCTAACTACTTCTTACTACTTCTTCCTTACTCTGCAGCCCGTGCCTTGTCGTTGGCTTCATAGGCATTGACGATGCGGGTGACAAGCTTATGACGCACGATGTCTGTTTGGTCGAGGCGTACGACGCCGATACCCTCAATGTCGCTGAGCAGGTGCAGGGCCTCGATGAGTCCGCTGCGTTGCGAGTGGGGTAGGTCGATTTGTGAGGTGTCGCCGGTGATGATCATTTTCGTGTTCCAACCCATGCGTGTGAGGAACATGCGGAGTTGTGCAGGCGTGGTGTTCTGAGCCTCGTCGAGGATGACCACGGCATCGCTGAGTGTCCGTCCACGCATGAAGGCGAGAGGCGCAATCTGTATTTGGTGCTTCTCCATCATGTCCTGAAGCTTTACCTGCGGCAACATGTCCTCTAACGCATCATAGAGGGGCTGAAGGTAAGGGTCAATTTTGTCCTTCATGTCACCCGGTAGGAAGCCGAGCTTCTCGCCAGCTTCCACGGCGGGTCTTGAGAGAATAATCTTCTTTGCGACCTTTTCTTTTAATGCTTTGACAGCCAACGCGATGCTTAGGTAAGTCTTACCTGTTCCTGCAGGGCCAACGGCGAACACCATATCGTTCTGCTCATAGGCGTCGATGAGCAACTGCTGGTTTGCTGAACGCGCCTTGATAGCCCGTCCGGAAGTGGTGTAACAGACCACGCCATCGGGCACCTCACTACGTGTGCGCCGCCCTTTGACAATATCGAGAATGTCCTCTTCTTTCAAAGCGTTGAACGTCAGCACATGCTGGCGCATGCGCTCGGTGCTCTCCTCAAAGGCCGTCATCTGTTCCTCGTCGCCGATGATGCGCAGCACATTGTCGCGCGCCACGATGCGCAGTTTCGGGAAGAGGGCCTTCAGCATCTGGAGGTGGCTGTTGCCCACGCCGTAGAACACGACGGGGTCGATGTCTTCAAGTACGATGTGTTTCTCTATCAATGCTACTTTGTTTTTGTTTCTAATTGGCCGCAAAGGTACGAATTTTCTGCGAACTGAAGAAAGAAAGGAACATAAAAAAATAAAAACGGCCAACTTTTGAAGCCATTCCTTGCAAGTGTCGTGGAAAAAGCTTACCTTTGCAACGCAAAACGTGAGTACATGGCAACGAAACGCTTGAAACACCGTTATACTGAGGCTTTTGGCATCTTGGTCATCCTCTTGGCTTTGGCGCGCTGCGCCTATGACGCCAAGTGGAACCTACCATTGGTGGGCAAGAGTGAGGAAAAGACGGAAAAACCGGAGCCTCAGAAGAGCCTTGAAAACGCAGAAGAATCGAGAGCCCTGGACAATTCTGAAAGTCCCGAATCCCCTGAAAGCCCTGAAAGCCCTGAAAACTCTGAAAACTTAAACGCCACCGAGCAGCCGGCTACCCCAGTTGTTGCCGCTGCCTCCCACACCCGTTATGTACCTGATGGCGGTCCTTACCACCGCATTCTGAGCGTGAGTAGCTATCAGGAGTGTTTCCCCGATAGCAACGACGTACAGTTGGAGTCGGCACGTCGATGGGGCGTTACGCCTGTCCGCGACCGTGCTGATGCCGAGCTTCGTAAGGACGAGCTGGTCTTCATGGCCGCATCACCATATTACGCCGTGGCCCCACTTCATGCCAGCATTCCCTATTTGGTGCCTCGTGCTGCCGTGCTGCTCCACGACATTGGCCAGGCATTCTTCGACAGTCTTCAGGTGAAAGGCCTGCCGCTGCATCATTTCATCGTGTCGAGCGTACTGAGAAGCGAGGCCGATGTGCTTAAGTTACGCCGCGTGAACAGGAATGCCACCGAGCATTCGTGCCATCTCTACGGTACCACCTTCGACATCAACTATAACCGCTATCAAAGTGTTGAGCATCCTGACCGCGAGCTTGTGGGTGGCGACCGTTTGAAGTGGGTGCTTAGTGAAGTGCTCGACGACATGCGCCGTCAAGGTCGTTGCTATGTGAAGTACGAGGTGCGCCAGCCCTGCTTCCATATCACTGTTCGGTGAGTGGACATGCCGCATTGAAGTGTTAATTCGCGCGAATAAAGCGGTGACAACGTTTGTTTTCTGAGGAAAAGTTTGGTAATCTCGCTTTTTATTGCTATCTTTGCCCCCACATAACGCAACTAATCAAAAAAAACTATTACTACATGAAGAGAAACAAATTCCTAAAGCACGTGGTGCTCGCTGCGCTGTTGATGGTTGGCGCAATGAGCCTTGAAGCAGCTAATACGAAGACTCGTGTCGAGCAAGTGACGGCCACGGTTACAATTAACGAAGATGTTGACTACATCGTTGAATCGGAAACCCCTTTTGCCGATGGTGCCTTGGTCAACATCCAAAATACCGATCACGCCGTGCTCATCCTGGAGCAAGTGAAGCCCAGCGCTGCGCTGAAGCTTCTGGCTAACCATGTGCAGGTCAATGGCGCGAAGGCTTCGAATGGCAGTAACTGCCAGGTCAAGCTCTATAATCGTGGTTGCATCATCCTGCCCTACGGAAACAGCTGCAAGCCGCTGACCGTTTACTCAGAGCCTGACTTTGGTGGCGAGGTTGTCAATGACTTCGGCTTGGAAGACACGGGCGGCTACATGAACACGCTGACTGCCGCGAAGCTGGACAACCGCATCAGTTCGTTCCGCCTGAAGCGTGGCTACATGGTGACCTTTGCCAACGGCAAGGGTGGACGTGGCTACAGCCGTTGCTTTATTGCCGCTAACGCTGACCTGGAGGTGGCACAGCTGCCTGGCATTCTGGAGAACAGCATCTCGTCGTACCGCATCTTCAAGTGGTATGACACAGGCAAGCAGGCCCTGGCTAACGACACCCGTGCCGAAGTCGTCAATGCGCTGAACGTCACGTCGTGCTACTCGTTTGGACTGGGCGAGGACCGCGGTGTGGACTGCGAGTGTGTTCCTCATCACATCTACGAGGACTGGCCCTCGTCGTCGGCTTGTGGCGGTGTGACTTATTCGCCCCATCTGAAGACTAACAACGAGCCGGGTAACTCGGCTGACGACCACCCGCAGACTGTTGACGAAATCCTGGCCAACTGGCAGAACCTGATGCGCACTGGCATGCGCCTCTGCTCGCCCTCCAGCCACGACGGTTCGCTGGGTCACCTTAGGGAATTCCTCGACAGCATCGATGCCCGAGGCTGGCGCTGTGACATCGTCGACCTGCACTGCTATTGGCCGGAATGGAACTTCTACAACAGTATCAAGGGCTGGGTGGACTCCTACCACCGTCCCATCTGGATTTCAGAGTGGGTATGGGGCGCCTCCTGGAATAATAACGGCATCTTCGGCGAGGCAAAGGATGGCAATCGTGACAACCCTACCCAGGCGCAATTGAACAAGAACCGCGACGTGGTGAGCAACATCTGTAACGCCCTGAATGGCTATGACTACATTGAGCGCTACTTTTATTGGAATAGCGAGGCTAACTGCTCCAAACTGTATTACAACGGAAAGCTGACACCTGCGGGTGAGATGTACGCCCAGCTGAACTCGGGTGTGGGCTATAACGGCAAGTACGACTATGCCCCACGCGTGCCGGCACAGAGAGACCCCGGTGCCTTGAGTATCACCTTCGACAAAAACACTGGAACGGCCACCCTTGAATGGCATGAGTACAATGGTGAGATGAACATCGGCATCTACGTCGACCGACAGTTGCCCGGCGAGGGCTGGACTGAGCTGGCCAGCATCGAGATGAAGGAGGGTGCTGCCGACTACACGTGGGTCGACGAGCAGGCCGTTGCCGGCTACAAATACCGTGTGCGCATCATCGATGCTAATAAAAAGGAACGCACGACGAAGGCTGTCATGGCAGCCAGCGACGTGCTTGAGCCCGGTGACGTGGTGCTTCTTGACGGTGAGTCGCGCTACATCGGTGGTAACATCATCGTTAACGGTGACTTCGACATGGGCTTCTACGGATGGACCAACGGTGAAGGCGCACCCCTCGACGAGCCCCTGTTCCAGGTGGTGCCCGTCGGTGGTATCGATGGCAGCAGCTATCTGCAGGCCTACGGCAATGGCAGCATCCGTACTGCTTCATCCGTAAAAACCGTCTTCAACCTGAAGCCTCAGACCGACTACTACGCCTCCGGTGCCAGCTGCAACTCGAGTTACTCGGCAACACTTGCCTTCACCACCGACGGCTCTTCGCTCGTTAGCGACCCGCTGGTATGTGCTCTCGACAACAGCTCCGGTGT
The DNA here is from genome assembly GCA_017417465.1 of Prevotella sp. Lineage (GTDB taxonomy): Bacteria > Bacteroidota > Bacteroidia > Bacteroidales > Bacteroidaceae > Prevotella. The sequence goes on from JAFPZD010000263.1 coordinate 13,879, forward strand.
CTGGAATACCAAGTTCAACGCCTTCAACAGTGGCGACTACACGCAGGTTATCGTTGCCCTGCGCTCGCTGCAAAGCAAGGCTCAGTTCGACAAGCTGCTCCTTGCTCAGCTCTTCGACACTCAGGAGGCAGCCATTGCCGACGGTGTGAAGTGCGCCAAGGCCAAGGGTGAGGCAATGGCCGACTACATCAGCCAGCTTGGATTAGAGATCGATTTTAGCGGCGACCTGCGTCAGCGGCTACAGGCCATAAGCGGCACCGATGCTCAGGCTCTTACAGACATCCAGCAGCTGCTGGCCGACGCTCTGAAAGCCATCGGCTACGTGAGGCAGCTGAATCAGCTCAACAGTGATGTGCAGTACATACAAACGCTTGTGCCCATCAACAGCTATTTTCCTCGTGCATTAACTGAACCGATGACTGATGGCGCAACCATTGCCAGCGTCCTGTCGTTCTTTGAGCAGATGTATGCCATCATCGATGAATATGTGCCACTGGCTACGGTCAGCGGTGCCGTGAAGTCACCCCTGTTCACCAGCACAACTGGCTGGGAAACCAAAGTGGGAACCTTCACCGGTGGCGACCAGCGCACGAACGACAACGGTGAATACACGTTCTGGAATGCTTGGTGGTCGGGACTCAGTGCTTCCGAGGGCACTGCCCGCACCATGGAGATTCGCCAGAAGATTGAGGGCCTGACGCATGGTCTTTACGCCGTTCGCTGTCTCGCAACAACTGAGCACTTCTGCCTGAGCGACCAGCACGCCTTCATCACGAACGGCACGCAGACTGCCAATTCGCCCGCCTTGACTGCCAACTACTTCGACCTGCCCACTGTGAGCAAGGACGACCGCTGGGAGACGCTGACCTCAATGCCCGTCTATGTGGACGAAGATGGTAGTGTCACCATAGGATTCACGGGTTCGAAAGAGGGCGCTACTGACAACAAGTGGACAAAGGTCGGCGATACCAGCAGCACTGGCGATAAGCGCGAGGGATGGTGGTGTGCCACCGCCTTCGAGTTGCTCCATGCACCGCTCTACCGTCTTACCGATGCCACACCTGGCGTCTGGAACGTCATCTGCCTGCCATACGCCATCACGCCCTCCGAGGGCTTGCACCTCTACCAGATTGCTGGTATCACTTCCGACCTGAAGAACCTCTGTCTTGAGGAGATCAGTAGTGTGGAGGGTGGCATGCCTTGCATCTACCGTGCTGACCAGGCCGTGGTCAACTTCTATGAGCACGGCGAAGTCGTCAAGTCGGAACAGACAGCTCCCGGCAATCTCGATGGCTATTTCTCGCGTACAGGTCGCGTCAAGGTGGGTGAGTACATGCTGATTGACGGTCAGTGGGTGCGTCAGGAGACGCGTAGTAACTATTTGCCCAAGTATTCGGCCACCATTAGCACTGCCGTGGGGCTGCGAATCATCAGTGACTGGACAGGTCTCACCATGCCCATCGTTGGTGCCGACGAGGAGTTGGGTGCCGAAGGCATCAGTCTGCCGACTCATGACAGCACCGATGGCGATGCAATCTACACCATTGGCGGACGGAGCGTGCGCGATGCTTCTTCTCAGCATGGACCTTATATCCGCGTCAGTGGCGGCAAGGCCACCAAAGTCATTTCCCATTAACGCTTTTCAATAGACACAATGACCACTAACAACATCCTTCTCTCCATCTCCCTCCTGCTTCCCCTGAGTGCCGCCGCCCAGCAGCGCTCAACGTCGAGTCTTTTCCTGCAGACGCAGCCCAAGAGCGATGTCACCATGCCTTTCAGCATCAATGGCGAGGGTGTGCGCTATACCCCCACTTGGGGCCTCGACCAAGCATGGATGAATGAGCAGAACCTACGCAAGGGCATCAACCACATGGGCATCGACAATGTGCGCATTGGCCGTTCGGCTTTCCGTATAACGCAAGCACTGAACGACGACGGCACATTGGCCAGCGACCCTTCAGCCGCATTGCGCAGGCGTAGCGAAACCTTCGACATCGTAGGCAAGGAGCTGCCCTTGGTACTCACCTGCGATCAGGAGGCAGGCACCGATGCGTCCTATCTCACCAATGGCAATGCCAACGTCAACCGCTGGGCTGCCATGATTGTCGCTCACGTCAATTGGCTCAGGCAGAACACAAAGCATCCAGTTGTCGGTGTGTCACCCTTCAACGAGCCTGACTACTGGACGAAGGAGGAGGGTGCCAATGCCAGCATCCAGCGCAATGTCGCCAAGGCTCTGCGCGACAATTACCCGAATATGTCAGATGTCAACATCGTCGGTGGCAACACGCTCAACAATGACAAGGCCTGGACATGGTTCTCGATGGGCAAAGACTACTATGAGTGGGGCAACACCCACCAGCTGGCTGGCTCGTTCGCCAACTATGCCGACTACTACAAGCGGTTGGCCGACTTGGGTAAGGTGGGCTACAACGACGAGATGCACAATACGGCCGAGGCGATGGTGGGTCTGGAATATGGCATGACCGTCGGCATCTGGTGGGGCTTCGACAGCCGTACGCGTGGCGAGTTCTGTGAGTTTAGCACCAATGGTGAGCGTATCGCATACGCTGAACATCGTAACAACTGGACCGCTGCCAGTGTCTATCGCCACGACGATGGTCGGGTGAAGGCATTCATCGGCTCGTCAGAGCGCCAGGCCTACACCACGAAGTACCAGCTGCTGTCGCCCGACCGCGACCTCTACTTCGATGGTGAGGGACCGCTGCGCAGCTTCACAAGGGAGCTGCCTGGTGGCACGGGCTATCAGAACGGTCAGACCAATGCCGAGTGTGTTATCGACATCACCTGGGGTGAGGATGTGCCCCGCGTGGCTGTCACCGATGGCATCTACCGCATTTATAATCGCGCCACCACATCGGTCATCAGCGACAATGGCAATGGCAACATCGTTGTCAACCGTTTCAAGAACTCAACCGCCGACAACCAGCTGTGGAACGTGCATCGCTGTGACCCACGCATTGGCGGTGACTACAGCTTCTACGACATCGAGCTGGCCACCAACAGCAAGCTGCGCATGAACGTGTTGAACTTCTCGACGCAGAGTGGTGCCAACGTCATGCCCTGGTCGGCTAACGACAAGCCCTCGAGCAACGAGCAGTGGTATCTGGAGTATGCCGGCGAAGGCTTCTGGTACATACGCAACCGCGAGTCGGCTCTCTACCTGACATCGACTGGCACGTCGACATCGAGTGCTGTGAATGTCAATCAGCAGGAACTGCTCGACGAATCCAAACGCAACCGACAGCAATGGCGTTTCCTGCCACAGGACGTTAACTACGATGCTGTTGCACCCGCCACGCCGGAGGACCTGACAGCCAACAGCCATCTGGCTGCCGTCACCCTGGCATGGAATGAGGTCAGCGATGCCGACATAGCTGGTTACCACGTGCTGCGCGCAGAGGCCGCCAGTGGCGAGTGGAGTACCATTGCACGTGGCGTCACTGCCAACACGTTCACCGACAACACGTGCCGTCAGGGCACTGCCTACCAATACAAGGTGAAGGCTATCGACCAGGCGCAGAACCTGTCGGAGGCATCAGCCAACGTCGAGGCAACACCCTCGGGCGACCGTGGACTGGTGGCCTGCTGGACCATGGAAGGTACGCTCGACGACGCTTCTACTAACATGATGGATGCTGTCAGCAGCGATAGTCCTGCTTTTGTCGATGGACAGAAGGATGGCAGTCAGGCCCTGCAGCTCACGGGCAACAGCTTTGTGCAGCTGCCTTACGAGGTGGCCGATGCCGATGAGCTGACCCTCTGCGCATGGGTGCGCTGGAGTGGCGGATCGGCGTGGCAGCGCCTCTTCGACTTCGGCAATGGCACCTCGCAGTACCTGTTCCTGACGCCCAGCAATGGTAGCGTCATGCGCTTGGCCGTCAAGAACGGCAGTGACGAGCAGACGCTCGATGCGCCCAAGCTCGAGGCCAATGTATGGAAGCATGTCGCCGTCAGCATCGGTAGTCTGCGCACCACTGTCTATGTCGATGGTGAGGAGGTGGCCAGTACGACGTCCATCACGCTGCGCCCATCCGACCTGCGCACAACGTTGAACTACGTCGGACGCAGTCAGTTCAGCAACGATCCCTATTTCCGGGGAGCCATCGACGAGCTGAGCATCTATAACTATGCGCTGAGCGCCGACGAGGTGCGTCAGGCCATGGAGGGCTCACTCTCAGGCATTGACGATGTGAAGTCTAACTCAGAACCAGCTTCCGACATTTATTCGCTGGATGGCCGGCGTCAGCCTGTTCCCCAGCGTGGTTTGAACATCATTGGCACTCGCAAAGTGCTGTTGAAATAGTCCATTTCAAATCTATTACTCCCATCAACTTCCATTAACTTCCCCAAAATCATGCAAACTACATTCTTGAAAATTAATCCCGCCGACTCCGTCGTGGTCTGTCTCCAGCCGAAGCAGGCCGGCGACGTCATCGAGGTCGATGGCAAGCATGTAACGCTCCGTCAGGACACACCTGCCGGGCATAAAGTGCTCATCAAAGATGTTCGTCAGGGTGACGACATCATCAAGTATGGCTATCCCATAGGTCACGCCCTCGAGGACATGAAGGCAGGTGACTGGGTGAACGAGCATAACCTGAAAACCAATCTGAAGGGCACGCTGGAATACACCTATGCCCCGGTTGACGAGCAGCTTGCCATCCCGGTTGAGAACCGCACCTTCAAGGGTTTCGTCCGTAATAATGGTGACGTCGGCGTGCGCAACGAGATATGGATTGTGCCCACCGTGGGCTGCGTCAACGGCATCGCCGAACGCTTGGCAAACCAGTTCTCCAAGGAGATTGGTCTCGACGATCAATCTCAAAATAACATCGACGCCGTCCATGCCTGGCATCACAACTACGGTTGCTCGCAGCTCAGTGGCGACCATGAGAACACACGCAAGGTGCTGCGCGACCTGGTGCTGCACCCCAATGCCGGTGGCGTGCTCGTGTTAGCGCTGGGGTGTGAGAACAACCAGCCCGACGAGTTTATGAAGCTGCTGGGCGACTATGACCACGACCGCATACGCCTGCTTGTCACACAGCAGGTCGATGGTGATGAGGTGGAAGCTGGCATGGCTATCTTACGCGATATATATAGGTTCGCGCGCGAAGACCGTCGTACCGATGTGCCCGTCAGTCGTCTGCGCGTCGGCTTGAAGTGTGGCGGTAGTGACGGCTTCAGTGGCATCACCGCTAACCCGCTGGTGGGCGAGTTCAGCGACTGGCTGGTGGCACAGGGTGGAACGAGCGTGCTCACTGAGGTGCCCGAGATGTTTGGTGCCGAGACCATCCTGATGAACCGTTGCGAGACACGCGAACTGTTCGAGCAGACGGTCTCGATGATTAATAACTTTAAGGAGTACTTCTTGTCGCATGGTGAGCCCGTAGGTGAAAACCCGTCGCCTGGCAACAAGGCTGGCGGCATCTCAACACTTGAGGACAAGGCGCTCGGTTGCACACAGAAGTGTGGTCGCGCCCCTGTCAGTGGCGTCATGGAGTATGGCGACCGCTTGGAACATAATGGGCTGAACCTCTTGTCGGCACCAGGCAACGACCTTGTTGCTGCTACCGCACTGGCTTCCTGTGGCTGCCACATCGTGCTGTTCACCACGGGCCGTGGCACGCCTTTCGGCACCTTCGTTCCCACGATGAAGATTGCTACCAACCCCACGTTGGCACAGCGCAAACCTCAGTGGGTCGACTTCAACGCTGGCCAGCTCGTCACCGGACGTACCATGAAAGAGCTTGTACCTGAGTTCATCGACAAGGTGCTCAGCGTGGCCAGTGGCGAGCTTGCTCGTAACGAGGAGAATGGCTACCGTGAGATTTCAATCTTCAAGAACGGAGTAACATTGTAGAAACTCCCAATGCTCATTACCACGCGCAATTTCCTGAAGCTTCTCAGGGCAGGTGCTTTCGGCGAGGAATCGTCCATCGAACCCATGTCGGCATGGAAGTGGCAGCAGACCTACCAGCTGTCACTGCTCCATGGCGTGGGCCATATTGCCTGGCAGGGCGTCGTACGGCTTCATGAACAGTTCTTCATGCAGCTGCCCGACGACCTGCGCCAGCAGTGGCAACAGGTGAAAGCACCCGTGGAGGGCACGCCCGTTGAGAGCAAGAAGTTGCGGCGTATCCTCGAGGATACGGGCTACACGTCGACGGCCTATGAGTTGCTCTGTCAGCAGTACCACGTGGCACACCATTTCCTGAACGATGGCTTGTTCCTGCATGACCTGATCAGGATGGGGCAGTTCGTACGGCAACATTCCGATGACATCGAGTTCGAGCTGCTGTTGCGTTGGCAACGACAGTTAGGACTGGGACGCCTGACTGAGTTTGAGAACCTGCTGCTTGTGGAGCTGCTTGGATTCTTGCCTGACGAGTTGCTCCCACAGGAAACTGCCACCGATCGCCGTCTGCTACGCTATGTCATCAGAGATCTTGGCGACCTGTCGCGGCCACGGTCCACACAGTGGGCTTTCGAACAGTCTGGCGACATCTTTGTACATGCCAGCAATTCGTCGGCAATGCTCTGGCAGGCACGTCGCTCCATGCACTATTTCCGCTATTGTCCTGCGGAAAGTGTCACTAACATCCTCACTTCCTTTGCCCGTTCACTTTCACAGATCGAAGAATAATCGCTTCTGTTGAAAGGGAAAGTCCTCTCCTAGAAGTCTGCCAGTCCTCTCGGAGAAGTCTACCAGTCATCTCGGAGAAGTCTCCCAGACCTCTCGGAGAAGTCTGCCAGTCCTCTCGGAGCAAAGTTTCCCCCTTGTAAATGCACAAAAAATGGACGGCCACACTAAGCACGCCGTCCATTCTAGTTGTTATGACAGGAAATCATTTGCCAGCCATAATGTTGGTGATGGAAACGATGTCGCCGATTCCTACCTCGTTGTCACCATTCACATCACCACGGCTGACGATGTCTGTGTCAGTCTCCAAGCCAGCCATAATGTTGGTGATAGCCACAATGTCGCCGATGCCAATCTCACCATCGCCGTTCACGTCACCAGCCTTGTAGCTGATCACGATTGTGTAAGAGACAGCGGCAGGCGCCAAGCGGTAGTCGGTGGCAGCACCAGTGACGGTAATCATTGCCGAGCCTACGCCAACGACTGTCAGCTCGCCAGTCTCAGCATTCACCTTTACGACGTCCTCGTTGCTCGATGTCCATGTCAGCTTGCCGTCATAGTCCTGCGAACGGGTCACGGTGGGAGTCGCAGGGGCTGGCTCGCCGTACTTTCCCTCTACGCGACTATCAGAAAGGCGGATGAAGGCCTGATGCTTGGTCCATGATGTGACGTTCAGCGTCACAGGCAAGTTGTTGTCCTTCGAATTATCCTCCATCCAGGGATAAGGCCACTTTGTATCGTACTCGTAGCCGCAGTCACTGCCCACAAGGTTGGGCGCATCGAGGCCGTTGTCGTAGAACACGAAGTAGCGAATGCCATCGACAAACACTTCCTTCGGCGTCTGAGCGATGCCCTTGGCACGCAGGTTCAGCACGCGACTAACATCCAGACGCTCATGCACCCGCAGACCAACCTCCGTAGGCGAGAGCTTCACGGCCTGTACCGTGGGCTGCTGGTTGTCGAGCCTTAGCATGTTATCGTCAGAATTGCCTTTCACCACGTCTTTCAGGTCGAGCCACATCAGGCGGTTGTTAAATGCCTGCACCTGACCGAGTACCGGACAGTTGTCGGCGATGAGCATCTGCAGCTTGTTGTTCTCGCAGTTAATGGCTCTGAGCTCAGGATTGTTCGTCAGATAAAGCGTGCCCAGCACATTCTGGTCGCAAGTGATGTCGTTAAACTCTGTGCAGTCGTCGATGGTAATCGTCGTGATGTCGTTGTTCAGCATCATCAGTGTGCGGACGATGGGCAGATGCTTTATCGTGAGCGTGCGGATGGTGGTATAGCGGATGTCGATGTTCTCCAAGGCATCACAGTTCTGCAGGTTCAGTGAGTTCAACTGGTCCAACACGTCCTCTCCGCCCATAATGCCGATGGCCTGAATGGCGGGATGGTTGCTGAAGTCGAGGTCGGTGATGCCCGTATGCTGCAACCATAATCCTATCAGGTTAGGCAACCGGCTGACGTCAAGCGATGTCAGTTTCGGGGTACTGTTCAGACTGATTTGTTTGACGCTGGCAGGCAGCGACAGTGACTGGACATTGGGGCAGAGCGTTAGTTCTAAGTCCGTAAACATCGTGTTCTTGCTAAAATCCAGAGCCGTGACGCCGTTGCAATCCATTAACGAAAATCGATAGAGCTTGGGGAACACGCTGGGGTCAATCTCCTGGATGCTTTCCTCCTCGGAATAGCCCCACAGGTGGAGTTCCTCCAGGTTCGTGAAATGCTCGGCACCCTTCAGGTTCAGTATGCCACCAGCATTGATGCTCCAAATAGTGGCCAGTTCCGCGTCGCTCAGCGTGCCGTTGCCGTCCTCATCGTACTGTGATGCATAGTTGCGCAGGTTCTCGTCGGGGAAGTTCGCCTCGTTGATCACCACGCTGGCCTGCGTTGTCATCATGGCGAAGGCTAACGCTGCTAAAATCGTTAATCTTTTCATACCATTCATGCATTTTAATGTTTAGATGGTGCAAAGGTACGAAAAAAATTCTTATTATCCTTCACAATGCGTGTCTTTTTGCTGTTTCATGACTAAAATTGCTCAATTTATGCTTTGGGTGCAAAAAAACTTCCGAATTGTTTGCGTGGTTCGCAAAAAAGTTGTACTTTTGCAGGCGAAAATAGATTCCAGAGGATATGAAACAGTACGCTTCTTACTACTACTTCTATTTTTACTTCGCATAAAAATGTGAAGCGGTAGGTAGCGTATATATAGTAAACGATAAGCATAAGCCCCGCTTCACAGAGTGTGAAGGCGGGGCTTTTTAAGTGAAGAGTGAAGAGTGAAAAAGTGAAGACTGACAAAAGTATAATCGCAATAATATGAAACGAATAGCGATACAAGGCATTACGGGCTCGTTCCACGACATTGCCGCCCATCAGTTCTATGAGGGTGAACAGCTGCAGCTCATCTGCTGCAGCACCTTCGAGCAGGTGTTCGTCGAGATGAAGGCCGACCCCACGGTTATCGGCATGACGGCTATTGAGAACACCATCGCCGGCTCGCTGCTCCACAACTACGACCTGTTGCGCGAGAGCGGGGCAACGGTGGTGGGTGAGCACAAGCTACACATCACGCACTGCATCTGCTGTCTGCCCGACGACTCGTGGGAGACGGTCACTGAGGTGCACTCGCATCCCGTAGCCCTGATGCAGACGCGCCACTACTTAGAGGCTCATCCGAAGCTGCGCATCATTGAAACCGACGACACGGCGGGAGCTGCCAAGATGATTGCCGAGGGTGGTCACCGCGGATGGGCTGCCATCTGCCATGCGGAGGCTGCCCGCCTCTATGGCCTCAAGGTGCTGGAAGATGGCATCGAGGACAACAAGCACAACTTCACCCGTTTCCTCATTTGCAGTTCTCCTCAGAAAGCCGACATGCTGCGTCCGCTGACAGAGACCAACAAGTCGAGCATCGTCTTTTCACTGCCTCATGAGGAGGGCTCGCTCTCGCAGGTGCTCAGCATCCTGTCGTTCTACAAGATGAACCTCACCAAGATTCAGTCGTTGCCTATCATCGGTCACGAGTGGGAATATCTGTTCTACATCGATGTGACCTACGACAACCTGACGCGCTACCGCCAGTCGATAGATGCCATCATTCCCTTAACACGCGAATTGCGCATCCTTGGAGAATATAAAAGCCACACACCCCAACATTAATAACACGAAACTATGATTCAACCAGCAGACAGGCTCAGCTTAGTGAGCGAATACTACTTCAGCCGCAAACTCAAGGAAGTGGCACAAATGAATGCCGAGGGCAAGGACATCATTAGCCTGGCTATCGGAAGCCCCGACATGCCTCCTTCGCCGCAGACCATTGAAAAACTCTGCGAAGTGGCCCGCCGCCCTGACGCTCACGGCTATCAGCCCACCATGGGAACGCCGGAGCTGCGCCAGGCCATGGCCCGATTCTACAAGCGTTGGTACGATGTTGAGCTTGACCCTGCCCGTGAGGTGCTGCCGCTCATTGGTTCGAAGGAGGGCATCCTCCATGTCACGCTGGCTTTCGTCAATCCCGGCGACGCGGTGCTAGTGCCTAATCCGGGCTATCCCACCTACACATCGCTGAGCAAGCTGCTGGGTGCGAAGATTGTGAACTACAACCTACGCGAAGATAACGGCTGGCAGCCCGACTTCGATGCACTTGAACAGATGGACTTGACGGGAGTCAAACTGATGTGGACGAACTATCCCAACATGCCCACGGGCGCTCCTGCCTCCATAGACACTTACCGGCAGTTGGTGGACTTCGCCCGCCGTCACGACATTGTTGTGGTGAACGACAATCCCTACAGCTTTATCCTTAACGAGCATCCCATTTCGTTGCTTCAAGTGCCCGGTGCCAAAGCGTGCTGCATAGAGTTCAACTCCATGTCGAAGTCGCACAACATGCCTGGCTGGCGTGTGGGACTTTGTGCCACGAATGCTGAGTTTATCTCCTGGATTCTCAAGGTGAAGAGTAACATCGACTCTGGCACGTTCCGCGGCATTCAGTTGGCCGCTGCTCTAGCCTACGACAACAGAGAGGAGTGGCATCGTGAGGCCAACATCGCCACCTACCGTCGTCGCCGCCAGTATGCCGAGCAAATCATGCAGGCTTTAGGGTGTTCGTTCGATCCCGCTCAGGTGGGCATGTTCCTTTGGGGACGCATTCCCGACAACTATACCGATGCCGAGGAGCTTACCGAGCGTGTGCTCCATGAGGCCCGTGTCTTCATCACACCAGGCTTCATCTTCGGTTCGCGTGGTGAGCGTTACATCCGCATCTCACTTTGTGCAAAAGAAGAAAAAATCAGCGAGGCGCTGAAACGAATAAATAGCTCAACTTTCACAAGTTGAGTAAGGAGTTGAGGAGTAAGGAGTTGAGGAGGTAAAGTAGGATAGCAAATGCGAAACTTGAATAAATCGTGAAATAGTGAAATCGTCAAATAGTAAAATAACAAGATGGAATTAGACTTACAACCCCTGAAACTGCCCAGCGACCAGGAACGGCCGTTTGTGATTGCAGGCCCCTGCTCAGCCGAGACCGAGGAGCAGGTGATGACTACTGCCCGTGAACTTGCCATGAAAGGCTGTCATAACTTCCGGGCAGGCGTATGGAAACCACGCACGAAGCCCGGTGGCTTCGAAGGACACGGTGAGAAGGCGCTGCCGTGGCTACAGCAAGTTAAGAAAGAGACGAAGATGCTTGTCGCCACCGAGGTGGCCACGCCTGAACATGTGGAACTCGCCCTGAAGTACGACATCGACATCCTTTGGATTGGTGCCCGTACCAGTGCCAACCCCTTTGCTATGCAGGCCCTTGCCGATGCCCTGGCAGGTGTCGATGTGCCCGTCTTTGTGAAGAACCCCGTCAATCCCGACATCGAGCTGTGGATAGGTGCCATGGAGCGCCTGAACCAAGCTGGCGTCCGTCGGCTTGGCGCTATCCACCGCGGCTTCTCCAGCTACGACAAGAAGATTTACCGTAACCTGCCCATGTGGCAGATTCCCATAGAGTTGCACCGCCGCATCCCTGAGCTGCCCATCATCTGCGACCCGTCGCACATCGGTGGACGCCGTGAACTCATTGCTCCGCTGTGCCAGCAGGCCATGGACCTGGGCTTCGGTGGACTCATCGTCGAGAGCCACTGTGACCCCGACAATGCCTGGAGCGACGCTAAGCAGCAGGTCACCCCAGACGTGCTCGACTACATTCTCTCGCTGCTCGTCATCCGTGACGAGCACACCACCACCGAGGGCATCCAGCAGCTGCGTAAGCAGATTGACGAGCTCGACAACCAGATGATGGACGTGCTCACCAAGCGCATGGGGGTCTGTCGTGAGATTGGAACATACAAGAAGGAGCACAACATGACCGTGCTACAGACCTCACGCTACAACGAAATCCTCTCGAAGCGTGGTGCACAGGGCGCCCTCTGCAACATGTCGCCCGAGTTCGTTGCGAAGGTCTTCGAGCTGATTCACGAAGAGAGTGTGCGCCAGCAAATCGAGATAATCAATAAGTAAAGGCCCAAACAAACCCAACAACCCACCCCCAAGAACCCCAAGAACCCATCCCCAAGAACCCACCCCCAGCCCCTCCCCCAGGGAGGGGAGTCTGAATAGATTTGGAGGTGGCATAGGGGGGCTGAATGATTGGAGGTGGCATAGGGGGGGGCTGAATAGATTTGAAGGGTATAGGGGGGCTGAATAGATTTGGAGGTGGTATAGGGAGTCTGAATAGATTTGGAGGTTGCATTAAAATGAAACATATACATTAATTATATAAGAACAATTAACCCGCATAACTAACCAAACTCCCCTCCCTTGGGGAGGGGTAGGGGGTGGGTTTTGGGGGAATGGGTTCTTGGGTTATTGGTTATTGGCTTAGTCTATTATGAAAATACTAGTATTAGGTGCAGGCAAGATGGGAAGCTTCTTCATCGACCTGCTTAGTTTCGAGCATGAAGTAGCCGTCTACGAGCGTGATCCACGCCGCATGCGGTTTACTTACAATTGTCAGCGGTTCACAACCATGGATGAGATTGAGGCTTTCAAGCCCGAATTGCTCATCAATGCTGTCACGCTGAAGTACACCATTCCTGTGTTCAAGGAGGTCATTCCGCATCTGCCCAAGGAGTGCATCATCAGCGACATCGCTTCAGTGAAGACCGACCTGAAGGAGTTCTACGAGTCGGCAGGTATGCGTTATGCCAGTAGTCACCCCATGTTCGGTCCCACGTTTGCCAACCTGAACCAGCTGCACGAGGAGAACGCCATCATCATCACCGAGGGCGACTTCATCGGACGCCTGTTCTTTAAGGATATCTACCAGAAGCTGGGGCTCAACATCTACGAATACTCGTTCGAGGAGCACGACAAGACGGTGGCTTATTCGCTCAGCATCCCCTTCGTCTCGACCTTCGTCTTCGCTGCCGTCATGAAGCACCAGGACGCCCCGGGCACCACCTTCAAGCGTCATCTGCGCATCGCCAAGGGTGTTCTCAGTGAGGACGACTACCTGCTGCAGGAGATTCTCTTCAACCCTTATACTCATGACCAGGTGTCACAGATTCGCACCGAGCTGAAAGAACTTCTCGAGATCATCGACCGTCGCGACAACGATGGCATGAAGGCCTACCTTACAAAGATTCGTAATAACGTCCGGCAGGACGTCGAGCGGCTCTAATCACTCTTCACTATTCACTTTCATGACTCTCCACGTCTTCAACCCCGAACACGACATAGCGCTGGCATCAGGCCTTTCCAACTTTACGGCGCCGCATGCTGCGCGGCAGCTGCGCTACGACCTTGGTTTCCTGCCTGCACTCTGGGCTGCCGAGGACGACCTCGTGCTGGTCGACGACGTCGAGCATGCCCTCAAGTGCTATCAGCGGTTAGCCCGCGCCGTGAGGCGTCATCACATTCCCCCACTGCCAGTGACGACCCCTCGTTTTGTGTCAGCTGGCAAACGCGATGGTCTGTCAGGCGAGACGTCGCTCACTGCCGTCGACCCTTGGGGGTGGGACACAGCACTCAGCGCGAAGCTGCGCAGGGGTGGGGTAGGCGCTTGCCTGTTACCAACATCTGAACAGCTGGCAGCCGTCCGCGAGCTGTCCCACCGCCACACTGCCGCCCGCCTGCTGCCACTGCTGCGCCTGCCCGGCACTGTTGGCGAGGCTTTCGAGTGTCACGACATCAGTGCAGTCGAGCACCTGCTGACCCTTTACCCGCGACTGGTGCTGAAAGCCCCATGGAGCAGCAGTGGCCGTGGCCTCCGTTTTGTCGACGCATCCACCATGCAGTCGTCCCACGCCGTCCAGCTCCGTGGCTGGCTCACTAACATTTTGTCAACGCAGGGCAGCGTTATGGCCGAGCCTTACTACCCCAAGGTGTGCGACTTTGGCATGGAGTTCTACAGCAATGCCGATGACACCGTCAGCTACTGCGGTCTCTCGCTCTTCCACACCGCCAATGGCGCTTACACGGGTAATCTCCTTGCTACTGAGCAAGCCAAGCGCCAATCGCTAAGTCGCTATGTGTCAACCGATCTGCTCGATGCTGTTCAAGCAGAGATTTGCCGCTATCTACCTGGCATTCTCGCCGGCTCTTACTGTGGTCCCCTCGGCATTGACATGATGATTGTCTCTCCTTTACCTCCTTCATCTCCTTACTCCTTTCTTCTCCATCCCTGTGTAGAAATCAATCTTCGGCGCACCATGGGGCATGTCGCTTTGGCCTTAGTTCCCACTGACGACGACATACGCCGTGTCATGCGCATCCATTTTATTCAGAACAACTATTACCTCAAAATCGAACAGTTATGAAAAAACAAACGCTCACTCTCCGACTTTCAACTTTTGGCTTTCTCGTTTCCTGCCTCTTCCATTGCTCATCTGCCCTCGGACAGTACCGCTCCGAGGTGTGGTCACCCGACAATGGCGACGGCACCTACACCAACCCTGTCATCAACGCCGATTATAGCGACCCTGACGTCTGCGTCGGCGCTTCCGGCAAGGACTACTACCTGACGGCCTCCTCGTTCCAGTGCATCCCGGGCCTGCCCATCCTGCACAGCCGCGACTTGGTGAACTGGACCATCATTGGCTATGCCCTGCAGCGTCTGGAGCCTGCTGAGGTCTTTGATAAGCCTGCCCACGGTAAGGGTGTATGGGCACCCAGCATCCGCTACCACAACGGCTGGTATTACATCTACTGGGGCGACCCCGACTACGGCGTGTTCATGGTGCGTACGCAGAACCCCGCCGGACGCTGGGAGGACCCTGTGTGCGTTATTGCTGGTAAGGGCATGATCGACACCACGCCTCTCTGGGATGACGATGGCCGTTGCTATCTGGTAAACGGTTGGGCAGGTAGTCGCGCTGAGTTCAAGAGTGTGCTCAGTGTACGTGAGCTCTCGGCCGATGGCACGCGTGCCATCAGCCAGCCCGTCATCGTGTTCGACGGCAACAACGAGCACCATACTGCCGAGGGTCCTAAGTTCTACAAGCGCGATGGCTGGTACTGGATTCTCTGTCCGGCCGGTGGTGTGAAGGATGGCTGGCAGCTGGCCATGCGTTCGCGCAATGTCTATGGCCCTTACGAGGCCAAGGTTGTCATGGCGCAGGGCAGCACCACCGTCAACGGCCCTCATCAGGGTGGATGGGTGCATACCGCCCAGGGTGAGGACTGGTTCCTGCACTTTCAGGACAAGTATGAGTATGGGCGTGTTGTCCATCTGCAGCCTGTCACGTGGCGCGACGGATGGCCTGTCATCGGTCGCGTGCCTAAGAAGGGCTATTGTGGTGAGCCGGTGCTGACATGGACAAAGCCGAAGACCAATTCTCAATTCTCCACTCTCAATTCTCAATCCTCAGTCTCCAACCCCGTCGAGAGTGACGAGTTTAACGAGCCGTGCCTCGGCCTGCAGTGGCAGTGGCATGCCAACTACCAGCAGCAGTTTGGACAGCCTACACCCTACGGTTTCTTCCGCATGTATTGCCATAAGCTCAGCGAGCAGTTCGTGAGCCTTTGGGAGGCGCCTAACCTGTTGCTGCAGAAGACGCCTGCCGATGCGTTTACGGCCACTGCCCATGTCACCATGTCGGCCAAGAAGGACGGCGACTGCGGTGGCATCATCATGATGGGACGTGACTACTCAGCGCTCGTCGTCTGCCGCACGGGCGACGGCTTCGAGCTGCAACAGCGCACCTGCTACGGTGCCGACAAGGGTAAAAAGGAGGTGGTGACGACGCTGGCTACGCTGAAGGCTACGAGTCGCGATAAGGTGGATTATGATCCCGCCATCTACGAGGACATCTGCCTGCGCCTGACAGTGACGCCTGGTGGTGGTCCCGGCAGTGGAGACCCAGCGAAGGTGAACTTCGCCTATAGTCTTGACGGCAAGAAGTTCACCGCCGTCGGCGAGCAGTTCCGTATGCGCGAGGGCCAGTGGATTGGCGCCAAGTTCGGCTTCGTCGCCGTCCAGCCTGCCGGCAAGGGCGTTCGTGGCTGGCTCGATATCGACTGGATGCGTGTATCAGAAGTCAAAACGAAATAGTTGCTTTCGCAAGTATGGCATTTGCGGGTCGTAAATGCCATACTTGCGAATGTTTCCTTCGAAAAAAGTTTGAAAAAAGGGTCTCTAACGTCACTTATTAAACTTATCTTCTTGTATACAGAGCGCAATTGCGCTTTTACGCAGTTTGTGGCATCGGTTCTACACGGTTTTTGTGGCATCGGTTCTACACGGTTTAACACGGTTTTTTGTGGCATCGGTTCTACACGGTTTTACACGGGCAAGTGTCAGGTGTCAGGCGATGCCGCCAATGTTGGCCGCCGATGTAGGGGCAGGCCCATTCCCGAGCTACGCTCGCCTACCCGTAGCCTTTGTGCCAGCCCGTTGGCCCGTAAGGGCCAGTGTGCCTTTCATTTTTAAGACAACCCACACAACCTGAACAACTTATCCAACCACCGAATGAACAAAGACAACATCCTGGGCGCAAGCGCCCATCCACAACAACGCGGCGGAGGGGGAAGACGATGCCTGGCACCTGACACTGGCCCTTCGGGCCAACGGGCTGGCACAAAGGCTACGGGTAGGCGACGGAACGTCGGGAATGGGCCTGCCCCTACACTGGCGGCATCGCCTGGCACCTGACATTGGACCGTGTAAAACCGTGTAGAACCGATGCCACAACAACCGTGCAAAACCGTTACTATTGATCATGAGTTCACACGATAGAATAATGAAAGATTCGAACTACCAAAAGGAATACTGGTGAATCGTCTAACCATTTCTATGGCAGTAATGACAACAAGGGATATTTCGTATTTGTTGCCATATTAGCCGCATTGTTTATCATCGCCTTAGTCCTGATTTCTAATTTCCGCAGAAAGCGTGAAGAGCTACAGGCTCCACAGCAAGAACGGACGCTGCTGAAATATACGCCCCCGCCAATAATCCATGAAGAAGCCTACCCGTCACCATCATCTCCAGTCATTACAACAGAAACGCCTCAGCGTATTGAGCCAGAAAAGCCATTAGAACCTGCCAAAACAGTCGAACAGGTTAAGATATCCCGATACTACGAAGAAGACTACGATACTGGATATGACGATGGTGAAGACGATGCTGTAAGTGGTAACGGCTATGGTGGGCAGTTTGATGATAGCTGTCCATATAAGGGCAAGAAACGTAAAGAGTACCAGGAGGGCTATGAAGAAGGCTATGAAGCCGGATACGATGACAATATGTCTCAGGAGTAAAGGAGTAGAGGAGTAAAGGAGGTAAAGTAGAATACCTCTGGCCTGCAGGAGTAGAAGAGGTGGTTTTTCAGAAGTAAAGGAGGGTATTTGTTCAGGAGTAATGGAGTAGAGGTGTAGAGGAGGTAGAGTAGAATAGACCTGTCTCCCTCCCATCAATGCGCGAGCCAGAGTGTTTCTATATGTTTTCGACGATATGATTCAACCCTTCATTTTTAGTGTATGTGGCTTTGTATCAAAAGGATATGGTGAAGGGTTCTGATGATGCCTCTTGTGAACGACTCAAGCCGCAAAAGACATCGCCAGTGTAGGGGCCTGCCCCTACACTGGCGGATAGGCTGCGAATCGGGGCAATAGGACAACTCGTCACGCACATAAATGGTTCCAAATAGCGATTATTAGTTTTGCTGACGAAGGTCGGCAAATCTGCTGACGAAGGTCGGCAAATCTGCTGACGAAGGTCGGCAAATCTGCTGACGAACGTCAGCAATATATTATTCTGTATTTCAGACAATTAGAAATGGGTGTTTTTGGAGTGTTAATAAGGGGCATTTCTTATTTGTATCTCGATATCATGAGTGCTGACAGTTACTCATCCAAAAGTTGCCAGTCGGCCAATATAGGGGCACAAGGTCAGTCTTGGCGAGAAAAATTATGGTTACACTGGCCCTGCCGGGCCATCGGGCTGGCACAAAGGCTACGGGTAGGCGAGCGTAGCTCGGGAATAGGCCTGCCCCTACACTGGCGGAATTGCCCGTACACTGGTGGAATTGCCCGTACATAGTGGCATCACACTCGGCGGAATCGCCCCTACTGGCGGAATTGCCCCTACATAGTGACATTGTTAATTGGTGGTACAAGATCAGTGTTCGCGAGATGGTTATGGTCACGCTGGCCTGATGGGCCAACGAATCATTCACCGGAACTGGCTTTTAATGAGATGTTTACGTAAGAAGTGAATGGTTTTTGGAATACTGATTGCCTTTTGTATTCGCTGTTCATTATTAGCGTTTATGCTGTTCACTTAGGTATTTGCTGCTTATTATTAGCGCTTACGGCGATGGAAGAGATCGCCGAGGCCGTTGAAGTCGCGCTTCATGATGAGTCCGATGCCCTGCGTGTTGAGCGAGGAACGGGTGAAGTAGCGGTCGTTGGTCTGGTTGTAGACCTTAAGGGCAAGGTTGCCGTTAGGGGTGAGTAGATAGCGGATGTCGAAGTCGCCGATGAACGAGGGGTTGGCTTGTGTGGCATTGTCGCGGTAGCCGAACTGCCCGTTGATGAGCAGACGGTTGTTGAGCATGCGTCCGCTGATAAGTCCTTCGTATTCGGCGTTATGCCACCCTTCGTTTCCAGTGGAGATGTTGGCACCGAAGTTCCAGTCGTTCGACTTAATGACTTGCGAGAGGAGCTCGTTGATTTGCGTGGAGACAGTGCCCGAGAGGAACGACTGCATGGCAAGCTCCGTCTGGCCATACTGCTGCTGTCCGGCATTGTTGGCGCCCTGTGTGTAGAAGCGCCCGATGCCAAGGAGGTAGACCACCTGCTGGTTGAGCTCCTGCTCACTGGCGATGATCGACCGTATCATCTGCTGCTCCTCAGCATTGACAGTGGGCATTTCAAGATCGAAGTCGACACGAGGCTGACCGGGCGTGCCCTGGATGTTCATCAGGCAGTTGACACGGACGGTATTGTTAGTGAACGAGTTGCCGATGTTCAGGTCGGAGAGCGACACACCGTTCACCGTATACTTGGCCAGCAGGTTTAGGCTTGCATCGTAGGGGTCACCACCAAAGACGATAGAACCACCATCCTGGAACGTGAAGTTCTTCTTGATGATTTGCTGGATGGTGATGCCGTAGGTGCCGCGCTCCACTTGGTAGGTGCCAAACATCTGGAACGGGCCTTTGTTGTAGAACTGGGCGCGGAGAATGCCCGTGCCGTTGAGGTTGATGTAGTCGCCGGTCTGCTGGTCCATCAGCACGCGCAGGGTGGCGTCGGGGGTGGCGTTGATGCGGAAGTTGATGTAGAGGTCGGAGGAGCTGTCCGGGGCAGGCGGGGCGGTGCCGGCAAATATGCCGGCCACCCGACCGACGGGGGCGACGGAGGCGGGGGCGGCAGAGGAGGAAGCGACGGAGACGGAGGAGGAGGGGGCGGCGGAGGCGGTGCCCCATGTTATAAACTCTTGGTTGGAGATGGCGTCGGGGTTAGCAGCGTTATAGGCGAAGAAAGAGTTGGCGTTCGGCGTGACATCGCAGTTGATGGTCACCTCGTTGGGACGACCGTGGATGTCAGCATGGCCAGTGGCATAAACGGTGCCGCAAATGGTGCCACCGTCGAAAGTGGGGAAGTCGTAGGCCAGCAGGTTACGGGCATCGACATCGAAGTCGAAGGTGAAATCCTTCAGCGTCAGGTGATGGACACCTCCCGTCAGCAGACCTACATGCTCGTAACGGTCGTAGAGATGCCAATTGTCGAAGACCATCTCGTTGGGCAAGAAACGGATGGTGTCGCCATGGAGCGTGTAAGTGGTGTTCAGGGGTGTGATATAAGCGGTCGCTTCGACAGCCATCTTGCCCGTGAGATTCATGCCACCGAGGGGGCCTGAGAGGAGCAGATGACCACGCGCCTTGCCATCGATGCTGCCGATGAAACTCTTCGTGACGTCGTGGATGAAGTCGACGGGCGTGTCCTGTGCTTCGATGTCGAGATGGATGTCGCTACGTGCCGGTGAGATATAGCCGTCGACGAGCGTGCGACTGTCGGCACCAGCATCAGCCATGGCGTGAATGTCGATTTGCTTGTCGTCGGTGTTCCAGGCCGCCTGGGCGTGGAGCGTGCCCATGTCGCCCTGCATGAACTTGAAATTGCTGACGTCGAGGTCGGCCCATGCTTGGAAATTGTCGCCCAGGGGCTGAACAACGTAAGCACGGCCAGTGGCCAATCCGTCGAAGTCGACGGCGTGGAAGTTGACCAGGTCGAGGACGTAGCCCACGTCGAGGCCATGCATATCGATGACGAGGGTGTCACCCGCCTGACGCGATGCTACACCATCGATGATGAGGTGTTGATCGGCATGGTGCAGATTGAAGAAGTCGACCACGACGAGCCCATCACTATAGAGGATGTCTGAAGGCTCCATCTCCCAGGTGGCCTCCTTCATGACGATGTGAGAGGGTAGCAGGCGTACGTGGGCTTCGGGCTTGCCAAGACTGTTGCGGTAGAGCTGGGCGATGGTGTTCATCTGTCCGTGCGACGTGCCATGGTTGTCCCACACGAGCGTCGTCGCAAGATTGTTGTCGCCAGCCATGGCTTGCAAGTGAAGGTTAAGGCGCTGACCGTCGTCGTTGACACGGGCCACCCGGATGTTGCACTGGGCGGTGTCGCCAAGGGTAGTCAGGTCGATCTGTCCGCCAGCATAGCGGCTGTCGCCATAGGTAAAGGCAGGCATGAGACCATTCAGGTCAATCTGCCGCGTCTCGTCGTTGACAAGGGCGTTGAGGTGGAGGGGACGATGGAGGGTCAGCGGCACGTCGAAGAGCTGTCGGAGCCACTCACTGTCGTTAAGGCGCAGGTCGGCCTCGAAGTTGTTCAGGGTGGCAACGGTTGTAGGTGGAAGTCCAGGCAGTGTTGGTAACTTCGACGCGATGAAGTTGGTGAAACTCTGCGGTAGCGTTGCCCAGTCGAACTGTCCAAAGAGCGTTGCCTCGCCGAAGTCGCCATCCATGCGCAGGTAGTGGAGCCCGTCGTCGTAGCCCGACTTTAGATGCAGATTGTCGAGGGCGAAGGTGGACGAGGGGACATCGCCAGTGGCTGTGCGCCGCATCGTAAAGTCGTCGATATCGATGGTGCCCTCAAGGTCGTTTAGGGAACTGCCCGCGATGTCGGCATCGATG
Organism: Prevotella sp.; assembly: GCA_017417465.1. Classification (GTDB taxonomy): domain Bacteria; phylum Bacteroidota; class Bacteroidia; order Bacteroidales; family Bacteroidaceae; genus Prevotella. The sequence continues at coordinate 35,197 of JAFPZD010000263.1, forward strand.
TCGCCACTGAAGGTGGCATCGCCCCAGCGGTCGGAGAGGTTAAGTGCCAGAGGTGCGATGTGGGCAATGCGCCCCAATAGGCGCACGTGCTTGGTGGCACTGGGCATTGCCGTTGCACTTCTCGTCTCGTAGGTCCCTTCGAGTTCGGCTTGCAGATTGCTGTCGTCTACCAAGAGGCGACCCGTGGTGCTGCCCTGCTGGTAGGTGGCGTCAAGCGTCAGGTTCTGGTAAGGGTAGCCACCAAAGTCGAAATGGCTAACGGTGCCTTCAGCATGGAGTGTCTGGCGGTCACCGCCGAGGCTGAGCTGTGTGGCGATGCGCCCAAGGCGGTCGTTGCTCAGCAGACGTCCCAGGTCAAGGCTGTCGGTAGACAAGGCCCCCGTGAACTGGCGGTCGTCGTCGACGCTCAGGCGTGCCGACAGGTTGCCGACGTCACATTGCAGGTCGGCCATCGCCGCGATGCTGCCATCGTCATGACACTCGGCATCGCCCGTCAGATGGAGGTTCCCCGCACTGGTTAGCAGGTTGGCGATGCCGTCAGAGGACTCACCCGCAAGGTCAGTCAGTGTGCGCAGCAGGTCGTTATCGAGGTCGAGTGTCTCAATGCCGACCTTCCAGCGCAGGCGCTGTCCGATGCCAGCGAGGGCGGCACGCCCCTGCAACTGGAGCGTGGCATCGTCGGCGAGGATGCTGAGCCGTGGCACGTTCAGGTTTCGTCCACGCCCCTCAATGGCAGCGTCGAGGCGAAATGCCTGTGTAAGCTGCGACAGGCGCGGCACGAGAAAAGCCAGGTCGCGGGGCGCGATGGTGGTGCCGTCGAGCGCACCGTCGACGGTGAGTGCATCGAGGGTGAACGGGTCGTCGTACGAAGCACGCAGTGTGTCGGCAACGAGGTTAGAGTGGGGCAGGGCAAGCTTGAAGCCGGTGAGCAGCGCCTGTCGGCGGTTAGCCTCCAAGTGGGCAGCGAAACGGTCGAGTTGCAACCCATGCTGTTCGCTGAGTGCGAGTCGCTTGACGTTGATGTTGAGCGAGTCGGGGCGTAGCACCTTCAGAGCGATGTGGGCGCTGATGCCACGGACGTCGACATCGTCGTAGCTGACACTGGAGTTGCGGATAATGAGCGAGTTGATGCGGAGGTCGACGCCACCCTGCTGCGTGCTGTCGGAGGGCGAGCTAAGGGCATCGAGCACAAATTGGTAATTGGGCGTGCGCAACGAGTCGTCAAGATGATAGAGACGGGCATGGACGCCAAAGAGCTGTGCTGAGGAGATGCTGACGCGCCCATCGAGCAGTAGCAGTAGCTGCAGGCGGGCCGTCAGACGGTCGGCCGTCAGGAGATGAGCCTGCTGGCGGTCGAGCACGTCGATGTCGTCGATAATGATGCGATTGAAGAATCCAAGATCGACACGCCCGATGGTGACGTCGGTGCCTAGTTTGCTGCCAACGGCGGAGGAGAGCTGTCGCGCCATGAAATTCTGGACGGACGGCACACGAATAAGCACAAGCGCGAGCACGTGGATGGCAAGCACCACCCAAATGGTCCAACTGATGATGTGTTTTAGTCGTTTCACCTCGTTGCAATTGACATTTTAAGAGTGCAAAAGTACGCATTTATTTCGAGACGACCAAATTTTCGGCCTAATTTGCGGTGGTGAGCGTCTTTTTTCCTCAAAAGCGGTGGTTGTTTGAAAAAAAATGATTACCTTTGCGGCATATTTGTTTTTTCATAATTTATAAAACCATCAAAGCAATGGCAAATGTAATTAAGCTACGTAAAGGCTTGGACATTCAGCTTCAAGGCAAGGCCGGAGAGAGCCGCATCGAACTGAAGTCGAACGGGCAGTATGCACTGGTTCCCGACGACTTCGAGGGCGTCACTCCGAAGGTGCTTGTGCATGAAGGTGACATGATCAAGGCTGGAGAGCCCTTGTTCGTGAACAAGGCGTTCCCCGAGGTGAAGTTTGCCTCGCCCGTCAGCGGCAAAGTGACAGCGGTGGAGCGAGGTGAACGACGAAAAGTGCTCTGCGTCAAGGTGGATGCCGACAGCCAGCAGAGCTATGTGGACTTCGGTCGTAAAGACCCGTCGAAGCTCGATGGCGCAGCTGTCATCAGTGCGCTACTCGATGCAGGTATCTTTGGTTATATCAACCAGTTGCCGTATGCTGTCTCGACAAACCCTTCGGTAAAGCCGAAGGCCATCTTCGTGTCGGCCCTGCGTGACATGCCGCTGGCCTGCGACTTCGAAGTGGAAGTAAAGGGACAGGAGCAAGACTTCGTGACGGGCCTTGTGGCCCTGTCGCGCATCGCCAAGGTACACGTCGGCATCGGTACCAACTCAAATCTCCAGTCACAGCTCTCAAACCTCAACGCCGTTGAGGTGACGGTGTTCGACGGCCCGTGTCCTGCCGGCAACGTGGGCGTGCAGGTGAACCATTTGGATCCTGTGAACAAAGGCGAGGTGGTGTGGACGATTGGCGACCCCACGACGGTGCTCTTCATTGGGCGACTCTTCAACAGCGGACGTGTTGACCTGCGTCGTCTGGTAGCTTTCTGCGGCAGCGAGGTAAAGCAGCCCGCCCATGTGGAAATGCGCGTCGGCCAGGAGTTGGCAACGCTGGTGAGCAACAGCTATGAGCAAGATCACCACGTGCGCATCATCAATGGCAACGTGCTGACGGGACGTCCCACAACGAAGGACGGCTATCTTGGCGCCCATACCAGTGAGGTAACCATTATCCCCGAGGGTGACGACGTTGACGAGCTGGCTGGCTGGATTATGCCACGCCTGAAGCAGTTCTCGGTCAACCGTAGCTACTTCTCATGGCTCTTCAACAAGCGCAAATATGCGCTCGATGCCCGTGTGAAAGGTGGTGAGCGTCACATGATCATGAGCGGCGAGTACGACCGCGTGCTGCCGATGGACATCTACGCCGAATATCTTATCAAGGCCATCATTGCCGGCGACATCGACCGCATGGAGCAGCTGGGTATCTACGAGGTGGCTCCTGAGGACTTTGCCCTGGCGGAGTTTGTATGCTCGTCGAAGCTTGAGCTTCAGCGCATCGTCCGCGAAGGCCTGAACAACTTACGTAAAGAAAACGCATAAACGACTATGAAAGCATTAAGAAACTATCTGAACAAAATCAAGCCGAACTTCGAGCCAGAAGGCAAGCTGCATGCTTTCCGTAGTCTGTTCGACGGCTTTGAGACATTCCTGTTTGTGCCAAACACGACGTCCAAGACGGGCGTGAACATCCATGATGCCATCGACTCGAAGCGCATCATGTCCGTGGTGGTCATCGCACTGATACCAGCCCTGCTGTTTGGTATGTACAACATTGGCTACCAGAACTATGCGGCAGCAGGCACGCTCGCCGACGCCTCGTTCTGGGAGCTGTTCTTCTTTGGCTTCCTCGCCGTGCTGCCCAAGATTCTGGTCAGCTACATCGTTGGCCTTGGCATTGAGTTCGCTTGGGCCCAGTGGAAGGGCGAGGAGATTCAGGAGGGTTTCCTCGTGAGTGGCATCCTCATCCCGATGATTATTCCCGTGAACTGTCCGCTGTGGATACTGGCCATCGCCGTTGCCTTTGCCGTCATCATCGGTAAGGAGATTTTCGGTGGAACGGGCATGAACATCTTCAACCCGGCACTTGTCTGCCGCGCATTCCTCTTCTTTGCCTATCCAACGAAGATGAGCGGTGACCAGGTGTGGGTTGCACAGGACAGCATCTTTGGGCTTGGCAACACGCTGCCCGACGGGTTCACACAGGCAACGCCGCTTGGCCAGATAGGCCAGGGCACTGACGTGACGGCTTCGCTCTGCGACATGATTACGGGCTTCATCCCCGGCAGCATCGGCGAGACAAGTGTTATCGCCATCGCCATTGGCGCCCTGATTCTGTTGACTACGGGTATCGCCTCATGGAAGACCATGCTGAGCGTCTTCGTGGGCGGCGCACTGACGGCTTGCCTCTTCGAACAGTCAGGGCAGTCGCTGATTCCCTGGTACGAGCACCTTGTGCTGGGCGGCTTCGCCTTTGGTGCCGTCTTCATGGCTACCGACCCTGTGACGTCGTGCCGCACTGAGACGGGTAAGTGGATCTATGGCTTCATCATCGGTGCCATGGCCATCGTCATCCGCGTGATGAACCCCGGCTATCCCGAGGGCATGATGCTCGCCATCCTGCTGATGAACATGTTTGCTCCGACTATCGACCACTTCGTTGTGGAGCGTAACATTGCGAAGCGTCAAAAAAGACAACGAATTTAACGAATTTCACGAATTATGGGAAAGTTAAATACAAACAGCAACGCGTACATATTTATATATAGCGCCATTCTCGTCGTCGTCGTGGCCTTCCTGCTGGCTTTCGTATTCCAGATTCTGAAGCCTTTGCAGGATGCCAATGTGGCTCTTGACGTGAAGAAGCAGATTCTCTACTCGCTGAACATCCGCGGACTTGACGGCCAGGAGGCTGAGCAGAAGTATAGCGAAGTGGTAAAGACAGAAGTTGAGAAAGACGGCGTCAAGTACTATGCATGCAACGTCGACGGCCAGACAAAGTATGTGTTCCCCTTGAAGGGCTTTGGATTGTGGGGCGGCATCAGTGGCTTCGTTTCGGTCAACGATGACCTGAACACCATCTTTGGCGCCTACTTCAACCACGAGAGTGAAACCGCCGGCTTGGGTGCTGAGATCAAGGACTCACAGGCATGGCAGGAGAAATTCCAGGGCAAGAAGGTGCTCGACGAGAGTGGCAATGCTGCCATCGCCGTCGTGAAAAAGGTTGAAAACCCTGCTTCCGAAGTTGACTGCGTGACGGGTGCCACCCTCACTTCCAATGGCGTCAGCGACATGCTCCGCGAGGGACTTGTAAAAGGTGTGAAACTCCTGCAGTCCTCAGCAAGTGAAACTACCGAAGAATAAATAGTAAATTGTCAATTCGCAAATCGTAAATTACTATGGCATTATTCAGTAAACAAAATAGAGAGGCTCTCACCAATCCGTTGAACCTCGACCACCCCATATTGATTCAGGTATTGGGAATCTGCTCTGCGCTGGCAGTCACCAGCCAGCTGAAGCCGGCCATCGTCATGGGACTCGCCGTGACGGTGATTACGGCCTTTGCCAACGTTATCATCTCCGTGCTGCGTAACACCATCCCCAACCGCATTCGCATTGTGGTGCAACTGGTGGTTGTGGCAGCACTGGTGACCATCGTCAGCCAGATACTGAAGGCTTACGTCTACGACGTCAGCGTGCAGCTGTCGGTTTATGTCGGCCTTATCATCACTAACTGTATCCTCATGGGACGCCTCGAGGCGTTTGCCATGCAGAACAAGCCGTGGCCCTCGTTCCTCGACGGTGTTGGCAACGGCCTTGGCTATGCCATGATACTGGTTATCGTGGGTGCCGTTCGTGAGTTCTTCGGTCGCGGCTCGCTGTTAGGTTTCCAGATCATCCCGCAGGGTGCCTACGACGCCGGCTACATCAACAATGGCATGATGACCATGCCCGCCATGGCGCTGATTCTCGTGGGTATTGTGATTTGGGTACATCGTGCTTATTTCTACAAGGAAAAGTAAGGTGAAAGCCCACCCAAGCTCTCCCGAAGGGAGGGATGTCTGAATAGACAAAGTGGTGGGATGTGACAAATTAAAGATATTATAAATTAAACAAAAGGAGCACCCAATATGTAACTAAACATCCCTCCTTGGGGAGGGCTTGGGTGGGCTTTAATATGGATCATTCAATTTCTTTATTCTTTAGGTCGATTTTCGTCGACAACATGATATTCGCCTTCTTCCTTGGCATGTGCTCCTACCTTGCCGTGTCGAAGACGGTGAAGACATCGCTCGGATTAGGACTCGCCGTTACCTTTGTGCTCACGGTGACCGTCCCCGTCAACTACCTGCTACAAACGAAGGTGCTGGGCCCCGGCTGCCTCGTCGAGGGTGTTGACCTGAGCTACCTTAGCTTTATCCTCTTCATTGGCGTCATCGCAGGTATGGTGCAGCTGGTCGAGATGGTGGTTGAACGCTACTCGCCGTCGCTCTATGCCGCCCTGGGCATCTTCCTGCCACTGATCGCCGTGAACTGTGCCATCATGGGTGCCTCGCTGTTCATGCAGCAGCGCATCCTGCTCGACCCGCAGAACACGCAGGCCATCACGAGCATCTGGGATGCCATCGTCTATGGCTTCGGCTCCGGCATTGGCTGGACACTGGCCATCGTCTCGCTTGGCGCTATCCGCGAGAAGATGCAGTACTGTGACGTGCCCCGTCCCTTGCAGGGCCTTGGCATCACGTTTATTGTGGTAGGACTCATGGCCATGGCTATGATGTGTTTCTCAGGACTAAACATCTGAAGGGTAAACCCACCCAAGCCCTCCCTAAAGGAGGAATGTCTGGATAGATAAAAGAGGTGGGTAAAGGATAATTAATAAAATGTACAACACTTAATAAAAAGGAGCACCCAGCATGTAATCAAACATCCCTCCCTTGGGGAGGGCTTGGGTGGGCTTTATATGGTAGAATTTATAGCATATAGCATCGGAGTATTCCTCATCGTCATACTCCTCCTGGTGGCAATCCTGCTCGTAGCAAAGAAGTATCTCTCGCCATCGGGCAATGTGAATATTGTAATTAACGACGACCGCACCATCAGCGTCGATCAGGGCAACAACCTCATGCAGACACTCAACGAGAACGGCATCTTCCTGCCGTCGGCATGCGGTGGAAAGGCCAGCTGCGGACAGTGCAAGGTGCAGGTGCTTGAGGGTGGCGGCGAGATTCTCGACTCGGAGCGTCCGCATTTCACCCGTAAGGAGATCAAGGCCCACTGGCGCCTTGGCTGTCAGACGAAGGTGAAGGGCGACCTGAAGATTCATGTCCCCGAGAGCATCCTTGGCGTCAAAGAGTACGAGTGTACCGTCATCTCGAACAAGAACGTTGCTACCTTCATCAAGGAGTTCAAGGTGCAGCTGCCTCCGGGTGAGCACATGGACTTCATCCCTGGCTCGTACGCACAGATCAAGATTCCGCAGTTCGACTGCATCGACTACAACGACTACGACCGCGACCTCATCACACCCGAGTATGTTCCTTCGTGGGAGAAGTTCAAGATGTTCGACCTGAAGTGTAAGAACCCCGAACCCACCATCCGTGCCTACTCCATGGCCAACTATCCGGCTGAGGGCGACGTCTTCATGCTTACCGTGCGCATTGCAACACCTCCGTTCAAACCCGACAAGAGCGGCTTCATGGAGGTGAATCCCGGTATTGCATCCAGCTACATCTTCTCACTGAAGCCCGGCGACAAGGTCATTATGAGTGGCCCCTTTGGCGACTTCCATCCTCACTTCGACTCGAAGCGTGAGATGATTTGGGTAGGCGGTGGCGCAGGTATGGCTCCGCTGCGTGCACAAATCATGCACATGACGAAGACGCTGCACACCACCGACCGTGAGATGCACTACTTCTATGGCGCACGTGCCCTGAACGAGGTGTTCTATCTCGACGATTTCCTCGGCTTGGAGAAGGAGTACCCCAACTTCCACTTCCACCTTGCCCTCGACCGTCCCGACCCTGCTGCCGATGCCGCTGGCGTGAAGTACACACCAGGCTTCGTCCATCAGGTGATGTACAACACGTACCTGAAGGATCACGAGGCCCCCGAGGATGTAGAGTACTACATGTGCGGCCCTGGCCCCATGTCGAACGCCGTCGTCCAGATGCTCGACTCGCTCGGCGTCGATCCCGAGTCAATCATGTACGACAATTTCGGAGGCTAAGGCAACACCATTCTTCGTCCACCTTTTTAGCTGAGAGCTTGAGACCCAGGCTCTCAGCTTTTTCTGTGAGCATGGGTACGTCTGACTCGTAGAAGCCACTCAGCAGCAGCGTGCCCTGCGGAGCGAGCTTTCTGACGATGGCAGGCATGTCGGCCAGCAGGATGTTGCGGTTGATGTTCGCCACAATCACGTCGAACACGCCCTCCACCTTATTTAATATAGTCACGTCGCCAAGCAGCGACACGAAACGATCGTCGACACGGTTAATGACAGCATTGTGGCGGGCATTGTCAACGCTCCACTCGTCGATGTCGTAGCCAACGGCTTCGCGGGCACCCAACCGCAACGCGGCGATGGCAAGAATACCCGTACCCGTGCCGCAGTCGAGCAGTCGCTTGCCATCGAGTGGAAGGCTTCGCAGTGCTGCTATCATCATGCGGGTGGTCGCATGGGTGCCAGTGCCGAAAGCCATGCGCGCATCAATCTCGATTGAGATGGCCGAAGGGTTAAGGTCGGCGGGGAGGTGGCGCCCGTCGTGAACGACGATGCTGTCGTCAACCACGATAGGCTCAAAGCCTTCCTGCTCCCATACCTCGTTCCAGTCGCGATCTTCCGCTTCCTCGACCTGATAACTGACCGTAGCGTCAGGGAAGGGTAGGGCAGCGAGCGCTGACTCCAGCAGCGCTTCGTCGAACAGTTGCCGCTGAATGTAACCCGTCAAGCCATTGTCGTGCTGCTCAAAAGTCTCAAAACCTGTCTCACCGGCAAGCGCCGATACGACGTCGCAGACGCTCTCGAACAGTTCTTCGGGCGCCTGAATGCTGAATTTTACTTCGTAATACTTCATGTCAATGTTAAAATTTGCTTGCAAAGGTACAAAAAATAGGGAAAAACCTATCACGTTTTAGGGTTTTTCCGTATCTTTGCACGGGAAAAAGCAGTATTTTTGCACCGTGTAAGAACAATTAAACTTCTGAAGATATGAAAAAGTGGACTTTCTTATTCATCATGTTGGGAGCATTCCAGCTCCCGGGTGCTGCACAGGACGATGACATGTACTTCATCCCGAGCAAGCAGAACGTTGCCAAAGAAAGGGCCGAAAGAGCTATGCCTACCGAAGCCTACTACAGCGGCAGCAACCGCTCCGTCGAGGAGTATAACCGTCGTGGCAGCAGCTACGAGGTACTGCCTGCCGATACTGGCGACATCATCTCCTTCGCCCCCGTCGAGGGCATCTACCCCGACTCGACTGCCGACTATGCACTCACGCGCAAGATGGCACGCTGGGACGGCTACGAGCCTTCAGATGCCTACTGGCAGGGCTATGCCCAGGGACGTAACGACTCCTGGGGACGCTGGGGATGGCATTCACCTTGGTACTACTCCTACTACGGATGGTACGATCCCTGGTACTACGACCCCTGGTATGGCTACTACGGTGGCTGGTGGGGTGGCTGGTACGACCCATGGTACTACGGCTGGGGATGGGGTTATCCCTACTACTCCTCCTACTGGCATTACCCCTGGAACTACGGCTGGGGATGGGGCGGCTACTATTACGGCGGCAGCTATGCCGCTCGCTACAGCCCTGGTACGCACAATCACGGACGCATCAGTGGCAGTGGCCCCTCGGGATTCAGCAACGGGCGCACCCACAGATACTCGGCAGGTACCTTCGGCGGACGTAACGTAGGATCATTCGGTGGCAGTCGCAACGCTGGTGTACGCACCACGACGACACGTGCGGCAACGACACGCCAGAGCGGCACCTACTCGAACTCTAACGGCAACTTCGGTGGCAGCCGCTCGTCAGGTTCAACCTACACGCCCACACGTAGCAGTAGCTCAAGTGGTGGCTTCAGCGGTGGCGGTGGTGGTGGCTCCTTCGGTGGCAGTCGCAGCTCCGGTGGCGGTGGCGGTAGTCGCAGTGGTGGCGGCTTCGGCAGCGGACGGAGATAAACTACCCCTCCCGGCCTCCCCGAAAGGGAGGAGATGCCTCACGGGATTTCCGAAGGGAGGGGATAGTAAGCGAAAACCATCCCTGACTCCCCGAGGGGAGGAGAAAGTAAAGTGATAATTCCTAAACTCTTACCATAATAATGATAACAATGAAAAGATATTTCGCAATAGCCATGCTTGCACTCGCAGCAGTGCCCATGGCCGCACAAGAAACCTACGAGAACGCAAAACTTGCTGAGAACGATCTCAACGGTACCGCCCGCTACGTGGGCATGGGTGGCGCCATGGAGGCTCTCGGTGCCGACATCTCTACCATCTCATCCAACCCTGCCGGCATCGGTCTTTTCCGCAAGTCGCAGATTAACCTCACCGCTGGCGTCGTCAGCCAGCAGGATGGCAAAAGCTTCGGCGGTGGCCATAAAACCAATATGAGCTTCGACCAGATAGGCTTCGTATGGGCCTCACGCTCTGGCGAAAACGGCTTCCTGAACTTTGCGTTCAACTTCCACAAGTCGAAGAACTTCGACTACATTCTCTCGGCAGCCGACCGCCTGAGCAATGCCTCACAAAACAAGCTGACGTATGCCAAGCAGAAGAACGGGCTTCTTTTCCCCGCCAATAATAGTGGTGCGCCTGACTTCAACTCGCCGTACGTTCAGTGCAACCAGCTCGATGACATCTACGCTCGATACATCAACTACGACACACGCGACAACACGTGGTACTACGAGAACGCGAATGGCTACACCATGGATCGCACGCATGCCGGCTACATTGGTGAGTACGACTTCAACCTCAGCGGCAACATCAACAACCGCGTGTACCTCGGCCTTACCGTCGGCATCCACGACGTGCATTACCGCCACTACGGCGAGTATGTCGAAAGCTTCGACGTCAACTCGCCCATCATGGTGCAGGACGACCGCAAGATCACCGGCTCTGGTGCCGACCTGAAGGCAGGCGTCATCTTCCGCCCCATCGAGTATTCGCCCTTCCGTATCGGCCTCTCCGTTAGCACGCCCACATGGTTCAATCTTGAGTCGTACAACTACACCACGCTCAGCGATCAGGGTGGCACCTCCGACCCCAACCACGAGAGCTACGAGTTCAAGCTCTATACCCCCTGGAAGTTCGGACTTAGCCTCGGACATACCGTGGGCGACTACCTCGCACTGGGTGCCAGCTATGAGTTTACCGACTACGGCAATATGGACAGCCGCGAAGTGACGGGCACGCACTACGATTGGTGGACGGACGATTACTATGACGACAGCGAGAGCGACGACGTCATGAACCGCCACACCTCGGAAACACTCCGTGGCGTCAGCACCCTCAAACTCGGTGCTGAGCTGCGCCCCTCACCAGAGCTTGCCGTGCGCCTGGGTTACAATTACGTGTCGCCGATGTACGAGAAGGAGGGCTTCAAGGATGGTTCGCTCAACAGCCTTGGCAGCTACTACAGCTCGGCTACCGACTTCACCAACTGGGAAGCTACCCACCGCATCACCTGTGGCCTTGGTTTCCAGATTGAGAAGGTCAACCTCTCACTGGCTTACCAGTACTCGGCTCAAAACGGCTATTTCGAGCCCTTCATGAGCTACTATGACAACGACTTTGCTGCCGACGATAACATCTCTGATGCCGTCAAGGTCAGCAAGAAGCGCCACCAGGTGCTCCTCACAGCTACCTATACTTTCTAAAGGAGTTGAGGAGTTGAGGAGTTGTGGAGGTAAAGTAGGATAGAAGGAGGTAAAGGAGTAGAGTAGACCTTCAACTATCAAAATGTTTTCCCCGCTTTTTCGGCTTCAGTCATTGAAGTTGGAAGAGCGGGGAAAGCTGTATGGAGATGGTTGCCACACCATTGCCGCCCAGTTAAGACATATTAACCGTTCGAGAGCTTTGATAATAGAAAAAAATGATTAACTTTGCACTCTCAAAACGATTCCATATAATACCGTCATGACAATGAAACGCTTCCTGTTCACCCTGTCGCTCATCGTGTTTAATGTGTCACTCGCCTGCTCCCAGCAAATCATATCGCTGGCGGGCGGATGGGATTTCCATCAGGGCGACTTGCCTACGGACGAAGGTCAGGCACCCTCGGCAAAACTGTTCGACGACTTCATCGTGCTGCCCGGCTCCATGCTGACCAACGACAAGGGTGATCCCGTGTCGGTGACGACGCAGTGGACAGGTTCGCTTTACGATAGCAGCTTCTACTTCAACCCCTATATGGCCAAATATCGTGCTGAGGGTCGGCTGAAGCTGCCCTTCTTCCTCACCCCCGAGCGCCACTATGTCGGTGCGGCATGGTATCAACGTCAGGTTTACGTGCCTAAGACGTGGCGTCGACAGCGCGTGATGCTCTATCTTGAGCGTCCGCATATCGAGACGACGGTTTACGTCAACGGGCGTGAGATAGGCCACCAGATGTCGCTCTCCACGCCCCATGTCTACGACGTGTCGTCGGCCTTAAAAGCCGGTCGGCAAAACATCATCACCATCCGCGTCTATAACGGCATTGAGAATGTCTGTGTCGGACAAGACTCCCACAGCGTCACTGACCAGACGCAAGGCAACTGGAATGGCATCGTTGGACGCATGGAGCTGCAAGCACGGCCACGCCATATCAACATTCGCCAGGTGCGCGTCTATCCACATTTGGAAGCGCGTAGTGCGCGTGTCGTCGTCGATCTTGAGAACCACGTCAACGAGCTGCTGGGCGACGTGCATATCATGCAGGTGAAAGAGTATGGCTTGGTGTACGAGGTTCGCCAGGTTGGACAACCCGACAGTGTGCCGCCAATCATCAGTGCCAAGAACAACTGGCGTGAGCTCAGTGGCAATCGCATGACCTTCGACATCCCCATGACCAATGCCATGCGCCAGTGGGACGAGTTCTCGCCCATCGTCTACAGTTTGACAATCTATGCTGGCGACGACAGCTACACGACGACCTTTGGCTTCCGCGACATCAAGATTGAGGGGCGGCAGATGCTCATCAACGGTCGACCGCTCTTCCTGCGAGGCACCGTGGAAAACTGCTGCTTCCCTGAGACAGGTTATCCGCCTACCGACGAGAGCGAGTGGGAGCGCATCTTCCGCACCTGTAAGGAGTGGGGGCTCAACCATGTGCGCTTCCATAGCTACTGTCCGCCCGAGGCAGCCTTCGCCGCTGCCGATAGGGTGGGCATCTACCTGCAACCTGAGGGCCCCTCGTGGCCTAACCATGGCGTCAAGCTTCACCGCGGTATGACCATCGACCAGTATCTCATGGACGAGTCGAAGCGCATCGTCGACACCTACGGCAACCACCCCTCGTTCGTCATGATGGCAGCGGGCAACGAGCCGGCAGGCGACTGGGTGACCTACTGCAACTACTGGGTGCAGGGCATGCACGACTACGACTCCACGCGCGTCTACTGTGGTGCCAGCGTCGGTGGCGGATGGGCATGGGACAGCGGCTCCGAGTATCATGTGAAGGGTGGGGCACGTGGCCTTAACTGGGATCGGCATGCACCGTCGTCGGACGACGACTATTACGACCAGATACTTTTTCCGCGAAACTACAAGGACAGTGTGCCCAACAACACGCCCATTATTGCACACGAGCAGGGGCAGTGGTGTGTCTTCCCCGACCTGAAGGAGACATCGCAGTATACGGGTGCCTACAAAGCCCGTAACTTCGAGATTTTCAAGGACCTGCTCAGCGACAACGGCATGGCTCCGATGGCCGAGAAGTTTCTCGCTGCCAGTGGGCGGCTGCAGGCGCTGTGCTATAAGTATGAGATAGAGCGCAACCTCCGCACAAAGGATTACGCGGGCTTCCAGCTGCTTAGCTTGAACGACTACAGTGGGCAGGGGACAGCACTCGTAGGGCCGCTCAATGTGTACTGGCGCAAGAAGGGCTACGTCACCGCGCGTGAGTGGACAGAGGCCTGCTCGCCATTTGTCAATTTGGCGCACTTCCCCAAGTTCGTCTATGCCAACACCGATACGCTGCGGGTGCCCATCGAGGCGATGAATGCCCTTTGGGGAACACTCGTCGACTGCACCACCACCTACGAGCTGTGGCAGGGTGACACCCTCTTATATGCGGCCGACACGCTCTCGGTCATGCCCGTCCCCGTGGGGAAGAACCACCTGCTGGGCACCATCACCTGCCCCCTGAACGACGTCACGAAACCCACGAAGATGACGCTCGTCGTCAGCAATGTGGCTCGTAACCACTGGGAATTGTGGGTGTATCCGAAGGAAGTCATGGCTGAGGCGCCTGAAACGATTTGTGTGGCCGACAGCCTTGATGCGCGAGCCGAGGAGGTGCTGCGGCAGGGAGGAACGGTGCTGCTGACAGCTGCTGGCCGCGTCACGCTGGGCAGTGATGTCCGGCAGACTTATCTGCCCGTGTTCTGGAACACATCATGGTTCAAGATGCGCCCACCACACACCACCGGCGCCTATATCGACATCGCCCATCCTCTCTTCAACCACGACTTTCCCACCGACTACTGGGCGAACCTGAACTGGTGGGAGCTGCTCAACCGCGCACAGGTGATGAATCTGCGTGAGCTGCCCGCTGACTATCAGCCACCCATTCAACCCATCGACACGTGGCATGTCTCTCGCAAGCTCGGCATGCTCATTGAGGCGCGGGTGCTCAACGGACGTCTGCTGATGACGACGATGGATATTACCAGCGACCTTGACCACCGCCTTGTGGCTCGTCAGATGCGCCATGCTATCATCAGCTATATGCAGAGCTCTGACTTCCAACCCTCGCTGACCCTCACTCCCGAGGTTGTGCGCCACTTCTTCACTGAACAGGCTCCCGCCGTGAACATGTTCACCAACGACTCTCCCGACGAGCTGAAGCCAAAGCTCAATTAGCCTTCAGGTGTTGTGGAGGTATAGTGTTGTACAATATGTCAAGTTTTTAGCGCCCTCCGCCTGAGTGACGCCTTTCGCCAGTGTGCTGCCTTTCCTGTCTGCCGCCTGCGTGCTGCCCCCGTACCGGCTTGGGGGCCTCACGTTCCTTTGCAGTCGTCATGCGTCTCGTGCGCGCAAGTGAGACGTTGATTCGTGCATTGGGAATCGCCGTTTTTCGTGACGGGAAGCGCCACTGCCTGGCTTTCTGAACCACGGTGCAAAGTTACGAAAAAGGTTTGCAGCCCTACGAATTTGTTAGTACCATTTAACTTTTTAGTGAGGAGTGAAATGTTTGCTACCGCCGTACCATCGGAAATACTGGTACGGCGCAGCCAACTATTCACTATTCACTCAAATGCAGTCATTTTAGTCATTAGTCATTAGTCAAAATCGACTTCACACTTCGCCATTCGTATATGGCGCAGCCAACTATTCACTATTCACTATAAACTATTCACTAAAAACCTGAGGCGAAGAGTTTGGCGCGTGTGAGAATCGATGCAGAAATGCGCATCAGGACGATGGCCGACGAGCCATAACAGGCGTTCGTTGGCATCAGTGACTACCAGTTGCCGGCGTCGTTCAGGTGCTGACAGATGGCGGTCAGTCAGGAAGTCGCTGACGAGCTTAGTGCCCCGCATGCCAAAGGGCTGAAAACGGTCACCCTGACGCACAGGACGTAATGTCAGCGGAAAAGCCACTTTCGAGGCATCAAGACAACACGTGTCTGGCTGGCGCTCAATCACAGCATCATCGATCTGCTCGATGCGTAGCCGATAGTGCGTATCGTAAACGTAAAGCCCAACGGCAGGAAGACGTAGGGTAGGGCGCTCCGTGAGCAACGGGGTGACGCATAGCTGCCCCTGGTGACTGAAAAGCAGGTGAGTAGGCGATGTCCACTCGCGCCCACTTTCCATTCGCGTCAGGCGCTGACTGACGGCCTCGATGGTAGGTGCATTGAAACCCAGCGGATGGAGCCATTCGAAGAGCAGGCTTTCGGGCGACGGCTCCTGCAGCAGTGCTGCCATATCGACGGTAGTGATACTTAAGCCGTCTGATAACATCACATTATGTAGCAGGCTGTTAAGAGCACGCTGCACAGCATCATCATAGATCTTTGTCGCCTCACCGACACGACGAGCCGTCGTGAGCAAACTTTCGCGTACCGCAGGGTTGACGGTGCGTAAGGCAGGCAGAATGTTCAGTCGCAGATAGTTGCGGGCAACATCGTCTATGAGGTTAGTGGAGTCGGTGACGTACGACTGTCCTTGTTGTGTGAGCCACGCCACAATGTCGTCACGACTGACGCAGAGCAAGGGGCGCACAATGTGCCCACGACGTGGCTGGATGCCCTGTAGGCCATGAATGCCCGTGCCGCGCAGCAGGTTCAGCAGAAGCGTCTCGGCAGAGTCGTCCTGATGGTGAGCCACACAGATGTCGTCGGCGCCAGTGTCACGCCGAAGCTGTTCAAAATAGGCATAGCGCAGTTGACGTGCCGCCATTTCAATGCTTACTTGATGTAGCTTAGCGTATGTGTCTGTATCGAAACATGTTAAGTGAAGCTTGACGGACAGATTTTCGCAAAGGTCTTTCACAAACTGCTCGTCGCGATGGCTCTCGTCACCACGTAGCATGAAGTTGCAATGGACGGCCTCGACGTGATAGCCAAGCTGGCGCAGCACTAACAGCAGGCAGACGCTGTCAGCACCACCGCTGACAGCAATTAGATAGCGACCATCGCTACGCAGCAGCTTCTCGCGCTCAATGAATGTCCGTACGACCTCTGGTAGCATCATTTGTATAATTGAGAATTGAGAAATGAGAATTTATCGAATTGAGAATTGAGAAATGAGAATTGAGAATTTTGAATTGAGAATTTTGAATTGAGAATTATAGTAACACTGCAATGACTCACTGATAGCAAAGGTAATCATAATTTTCAATTTCCAATTCTCAATTCCTAATTCTAAATTCTCATTTCTCAATTCCCTTCACTCCACATAGAGCACAAGGCCCTTGAGGTATTCACCTTCGGGGTGGTAGATGTTGATGGGGTGATCGGCAGGTTGGTGCAGCTGATGGAGTATGCGCACCTTGCGTCGTGCCTGTGCGGCAGCCGTGAAGACAGCATTACGGAAATGGTCTTTCGTGACCACCTGCGAACAGGAGAAAGTAAACAAAATGCCTCCTTTAGCAATCTTCTCGAACGCTTTGTTATTCAAGCGCGTATAACCTTTCAGTGCATTGTGTAGAGCCGCCCTGTGCTTGGCGAAAGCCGGTGGGTCGAGAATGATGAGATCGTAAGCCTCCGAGCCCTCACCAGACGCTTTCTCCAAGAACCGGAAAGCATCCTCGCAGAATGCCTCATGGCGGTTGTCGTCGGGGAAATTGAGCGCCACGTTTTGGCGTGTCAGCTCAATTGCCTTTGCTGAGCTGTCGACGGAGTGGACGAGCTGTGCGCCCCCACGCACGGCATAGACAGAGAATCCGCCCGTGTAGCAGAACATGTTCAGCACGCGCCGGTCATGAGCGTAGTGCTCGACGAGCAAGCGATTGTCACGCTGGTCGACAAAGAATCCCGTCTTCTGGCCTTTCAGCCAGTCGATATAGAACTGCAAACCGTTCTCCATAGCCGTGTTTTCGATGCTGTTTCCAACGATGAAACCGTCGGAATTTGCCATAAATGGCAGTGTCGTCTCGCTCTTATAATAGATGCTGCTGAGGTTGTCGCCCATCACGTCCATGAGCGCTTTGGCGATGGCGTGGCGCGCGTTGTGCATGCCGATGCTGTGAGCTTGCATAACAGCCGTCTGGCCGTAGATGTCGATGATAAGCCCTGGCAGGTGGTCGCCTTCGCCATGCACCAGTCGGTAGGCAGTGGTGCGTGCGGTGGGCGAGGGGAGTGCGAGGCCCAGTGCTTGTCGCATCTGGAGTGCTGAGGCAAGGCGAGCTGCCCAGAAGTTATCGTCGATGGGGACATCGTCGAAACTGAGCACACGGACGGCAATAGAGCCTTGCTGGTAGTGCCCATTTGCGATGAAATCGGCATTTTCTGATACTACGCGGACGATTTCGCCCTCCTCAATGCCGTTGTCGGCATGTTTCACGGCTCCTGAAAATATCCAGGGATGGAAGCGCAACAGGCTCTCTTCCTTGCCGCGCTTCAGCTGAATGGTCTTATACATTGCTGTCTTCGGGTTGAATGACGAGTTGATAATCTTTGGTTGTAAGGAGCCGCGTCAGCTCCTTGTAGAGTTGCAGGCATGCCCAGGCGTCGGTGGCCGCATAGAGCTTCTGCTTGTCGTTGAGCACGTCGGCTTCCCAGTTGCTCAGTTGCTGGCGCTTGCTGATTTTGCGTTCAAAGAGGTTGGCATAGAGCTTCTGAAGGCTTTGATCTTCGATTCCGAGCTCCCTGACGTACGTCTGGATGTCGATAAATGTGCCTGCATTGAACTTGTCAAGCCGGTGCAGGGCAATCAAGTCGTCGTGCCACGACAATCCGATTTTCTTGACGGTGGTGTCTTCCAAGAGCCGTTTCAGGGCAGGCGTCATGCCCGTGTGGTTCAGTCGGAAGAGGAAGCAGGTGTCCTCAGTGGCAACTTGGAGCAGCGCCACCGTGTTCTGCTGTCCACGCTTGAACGACGGTTTCGTCTCAGTGTCTAACCCCAGCATGGGTTGCGCCAGGAGGTAGCGCACTGCTTTTTCGGTTTCACCCGATGTCAGTATGACGATGATTCGCCCCTCGAATTGTGCCACTTCGAGGTCACTGATCAGGTGTTTGTCGTACTTATTATAGATGATTTTGGTCATGATATTTCGTTTTCGAGGTGCAAAAATACAAAAAAAATGTGATTTTCTTGCTGTATCTGAAATATTTCAAGTAATTTTGCAGACAATTTAACGAATCGACCGCATAAAATGGCTAAGAAAAAGAAGAAAACGGCCCCCAAGGAGCACCGTCCGTCGCTGATGGAATCGCTTGGCATCGACCATATCATTGACATTTTCCAGAACGAGCGTCTGTTTTTTTTCATCGGCGTGCTGATGTTTGCCGTGTCAGTGTGCATGGCGCTCTCGTTCTTCTCGTTTTTCACGACTGGTGCTGCTGACCAGAGCATCATCGAGAACCTGCGTAGTGGCGACATGCTGAACGAGCAGCATCAGTTCCGCAACATTTGTGGCTCAATAGGCGCCCGTACCTCCTATTTCTTTATGAAGGAGGGCTTCGGTGTGGCAGCGTTCGCCATTCCCGCGTTCCTGTTCCTCTGGTCGCTGAAGCTGATGAAGGCCTACCAGGCGAAGCTTATGAAGTGGTTCATGTGCCTCATGCTGGTGATGATATGGTCGTCGATAGCCCTGGCACGCTACCTGTCGTTTGCCGATGTACACTTCTGTCTTGGTGGTGACTGTGGTGCCCGTGTAGGGCATTGGGTTGAGGGCTTCGTGGGCGCACCCGGCTTGCTGGCTTTGCTGGCCGTGCTGGCTATTGCCTTCCTGATGTACCTCAGCTCTGAGACGGTTATCTTCATCCGTAAGCTGCTGAATCCCGTGAAGTTCTTCACTGACCGCGTGAAGTTCACCGTCACCAACGATGCGCCGCAAACCGACGACCTGCCCAACGAAACGGAGGAAGAGGCGCACAACGTGTTCGACAACCCAGAGCCGGAAACCGTCGAGTGGAAAGGTGAGAAGCTCGACGAGCCCCATGTGCCCACACCAACGGAAGCCGTCGCCCCGGCAGCCAAAAAGACGCCTGCCGACCCGGCATTGGACATTGTGGCGGCTGGCGAGGAGGAGAAGGCCGACGGCAAGGTTGCTGTTGCTGCTGAGCAGCTGGAGCCCTACGACCCCAAGCGAGACTTGGAGTTCTACAAGTATCCGACGCTCGACTTGCTGAAATCTTACGAGGACGATGGCAAGCCTTATATCGACATGAGCGAGCAGACGGCCAACAAGAACCGCATTGTCGACGTGCTACGTAACTTCGGCATCGAGATTTCGAGCATCAAGGCCACCGTTGGCCCTACCATCACCCTCTACGAGATCACGCCTGCACAGGGTGTGCGCATCTCGAAAATCCGTAACCTCGAAGACGACATTGCCCTGAGCCTCAAGGCCCTCGGCATTCGTATCATTGCGCCCATCCCTGGCAAGGGGACCATCGGCATCGAGGTGCCTAACGAGAAGAAGAACATTGTGTCGATGCGCAGTGTGCTCGACTCGAAGAAGTTCCAGGAGACGACGATGGATCTGCCCTGTGCCATGGGTAAGACCATCACCAACGAAGTGTTCATGTTCGACCTTGCCAAGGCGCCCCACCTGCTTGTTGCCGGTGCTACGGGTCAAGGTAAGTCGGTCGGCTTGAACGCTATCCTCACGTCGCTGCTTTACAAGAAGCACCCGGCCGAGCTGAAGATTGTGCTCGTCGACCCGAAGATGGTGGAGTTCAGCATCTACGGCAGCATCGCCAACCACTTCTTGGCCAAGGTGCCCGACGACAATGCCTCGCCCATCATCACCGATACCAGCAAGGTCATCCGCACGCTGCAAAGCCTCTGCGTCGAGATGGATTCCCGCTACGAGTTGCTCATGGAGGCAGGCGAACGTAACATCAAGGATTACAACCGCAAATTCATTGCCCGCAAGCTGAATCCTGAGAAGGGCCACAAGTACATGCCTTACATCGTGGTGGTCATCGACGAGTATGGTGACCTCATCATGACTGCCGGCAAGGAGATTGAGCTGCCCATTGCGCGCATTGCCCAGAAGGCGCGTGCCGTAGGCATCCACATGATTATTGCCACACAGCGACCGACGACCAACATCATCACGGGTACCATCAAGGCCAACTTCCCTGCCCGCATCGCCTTCAAGGTGAGCCAGGGCATCGACTCGAAGACCATTCTCGACCGCATGGGCGCCCAGCAGCTCATTGGCCGTGGCGACATGCTCTATTTGTCTGGCAACGATCCTGTGCGCGTGCAATGTGCGTTTGTCGACACGCCCGAGGTCGACGACATCAACCAGTTCATTGCCGCACAGCAGGGCTACCTTGAGCCTTTCGAGCTGCCTGAGCCGGTGATTGAGGGCGATGGCGGTGGTGAGGGCAGCAGTAACGATGCCGACCTGAGTCACCTTGACCCGATGTTCGACGATGCCGCCCGCCTCATTGTCTCAACGCAGCAGGGCTCAACAAGTCTCATCCAGCGTAAGTTCTCTATTGGCTACAACCGCGCCGGTCGTCTGATGGATCAGCTTGAAAAGGCAGGCATCGTAGGACAGGCACATGGCTCGAAGCCGCGTGAGGTGCTTATCCAAGACGAACTGAGCCTTGACCAGCTCATCGCATCGCTGCGATAGTGAAATCGTTAAACCGAGATAATATGATGGCGATATGACGTTGTGGCGTTAAACCGTAATAGTGCCTGATCGTCAAAAAAATTGTGAATTAGTGAAATAGTCAAATAGTCAAATCAAATTGTGAAATCGTTAAATCGTGAAATAGTCAAATGAAAAAGATTGCTTTTCTGTTGTCGCTGATTGTGTTCAGCACCTCATTTTGTGTAGCACAAACCGCCCGCCAGGTACTCGACAAGTGCGCTGCCACTGTCAGTGCGAAAGATGGCGTGCAAGCCAAGTTCACCATGCAGAGCGCACAGTACGGCTCGACGAGTGGCACCATAGCCGTAAAGGGTCGCATGTTTCAGGCTTCCACCCCCGTCTCGTCCATGTGGTTCGACGGCAAGACGCTGTGGACGTACATGTCGAAGAACGACGAGGTGAACGTCACGACGCCCTCTGAGTCGCAGCTACAAGCCCTTAACCCGTATAACTTCATCAACCTGTACAAACAGGGCTTCAAGTACACTATGACGAAGTCGGGCACGGCATTCAACGTCCATCTCACCGCTACTGACCAGAAGCGCAAGATCCGTGAGCTCTTCATCACCGTCGACCAAAAGACCTATCATCCCACTGAGGTGAAGATGCTGCAGAACCAGAAGTGGACGACGTTCACCATCAGTGACCTGAAAGCGCAGCAGCTCAGCGATGCAATGTTCCGCTTCAACTCCAAGGATTTCCCTTCTGCCGAGGTTATCGACCTGCGGTAAGTGTCTGATTGTTTGACTTTTGAATCCTGAGTCTTGAATAGAATAACCCTGTTTCGACTGCTGCGCCGTAACAATAAGTTGGGCGTACGACGCAACCCCGCCTTTGAGCAGAGCGTGGTTGCCAAAGTGCTGATGTACATCGGTGCTGGCATGATGTGCCTCTACCTGATCATGTTCGCCGTGATCTTCTCGGGGCTTGCCAACGACGAGGCAGAACCTGCCATGTGGCTGGTCATCATGCCCCTGCTGATGTGCATCGACTTCGGTTTGCGCTTCGTCGTTCAGCAGACGCCGCTGATGCTTGTCAAGCCTTACATGCTGTTGCCCCTGCCCGTTCACAGTGTTATCGAGACGTTCCTGCTGACATCGCTGCTCAGTGGCTACAACTGGACGTGGCTCTGCTTCTTCGTGCCTTACTGCTTCATCGTGCTTTGCGGTTGTGCTACTTTCGGAGCCACGCTTGTGGTGCTGATCAGTGGCATATTCATCGTCATGGCCAACAGTCAGTGGTTCCTGCTTGTCCGCACGCTGACGCGCCGTTCGCTCTTTTGGTGGTTGCTGCCACTGGCCGTCTATGCTGTCTACTTCGTGCCGCTGTTTGCCATGAAGGACGCCAACAACACCCCCTTCGACAATGCGATGGACGCATTCGTCGCCTTTGGCTCCACGTGGTGGTTCGTGCTCGTCTGTGCTGCCGTATTGGTTGCACTGCTGATGCTCAACCGCTGGATGCAGTTCCGTTATGTCTACGACGAGATCTCACGCGAGGAGCGCCGTGAGGGCGCCATGAAGCGCGTGGCACAGTTCACGTTCCTCGAGCGCTACGGACAAACGGGCGAGTACTTGAAGCTTGAACTGAAGTCTATTTTAAGAAATAAAGCGGTACGCGCGCGCGTGCTGATGAGCCTTGGCCTTATTGTCATGCTCACGCTGCTCATTGCCTATACCGACATGTACGACGGCAAGATGATGCTCAACTTCTGGTGCTACTACTGCTTCGCCATCTACGGCATGACGGCGCTGGTGAAGGTCATGGGCCCCGAGGGCAACTACATCGACCTGCTGATGGTTCACGAAGAGAACATCCTGTCGCTGCTCAAGGCGAAGTACTACTTCCACGTCTGCATCCTCGTGGTGCCCCTGCTGCTCATGCTCCCCGCTGTCATCGCGGGCAAGTTCTCGATTCTCATGATGGCGGCTTACATGCTGCTCAGCAGTGGCGTGCTCTATTGCGTGCTTTTCCAGTTGGCCGTCTACAACAAGCAGACGATTCCGCTCAACGCCAAGATTACGGGCAAGAACAATGTTGAGAACGGCTTCCAGCTACTCATTGAGATGCTGGCCATGTTTGCGCCTCTGGTGCTGGTGGCCGTCATGATCCTGCTCTTCGAAGAGTCGACTGCCTACATCGTCTTGGCCATCCTCGGCTTGCTGTTCACACTCGCTCACCCCCTATGGCTACGCAATGTCTACCGCCGCATGATGAAGCGCAAATACACTAATCTTGAAGGTTTTCATGCTACGCGTTCCTAATATAATGTCAACAAAAACGATATGAAACGATTCCTTATGTTTGCCACCGCATTGCTGATGTGCTGTGGCATGGCCTTTAGCGCACAGCAAGGCCCGTCAGTCACTGTCAATGGTGAAGTGTTGGAGAAGCAGGTCGTCAGCCTTACTTTCTCAGGTAATAACGTTGTGCTCCATTTCATCGACGGTAGCGAGCTGTCTGCCGACATGCAGGAACTGGTGCTCCTGTTCGAGAAAGGCACGTCAACGGCCATCGAGGTGCTGAAGACGCCTGTCACCGACCGATTCCTGCTGGAGGGTCTTCCAGTGGGAACGCCCGTTACGATCTACGACGCCCAGGGAAAGATTGTCATGACGACAAAGACGCCCGCGGCGTCTCTACTCAACGTTCAGTCGCTTCGCAGCGGCATCTATCTCTTAAAGGCCGATGGCCATTTTGTCAAGTTCATTAAGCGTTAAGCCACAGTCATGAAGAAGTTATTAATTTGTGCTTTCACACTCCTGTCAGCACTGGTCGCTGCCCAAGGGCAAACCGACCATTCCGTAGCACGTAACACCAAAGTGAACCAGGCAGAACTCCTGCTTCACGACAATCAGGTGAAATATTACGATACCGACGGCATCGAACATATCGACCTGAACGGCAACGACGTGACCGTCAACATCGCTCAGCAGCAGGACGTCTATCAAGGTGGCGTCAGTCGTCTCTCATTTATTAAAGGTGCTAACGCCCTGACCGTTATTGAGGCAAATGGATGGCTTGAGTCAGCATACGTTAAGTTCTCGCTGATGGAAGCAGCCACCAACTATCATGTCTACGTCAAGGGTGACAATAGTTTTGCCGACTGGACACGAATCGACGCCGAGCTCGTCAGGAACTACGGCGACTATGGACGTGCCGACATGGTAGGACTGCCTGCTGGCAGCTACCAGCTGAAGGTCGTCCCCGTCGTTGGCGATGAAGAGCAAACTGACCTTGCTGCCGTGACCGACGATCTCACCGTGCGCAGCTACGACCGTGCCGGCTATGCCCACTTCAACTATAGTGCCGGCGTGGGTGCCTACAACAACGATGGTTCACTGAAGCAGGGTGCCAAGGTGTTCTACGTCACTGCCAAGAGCGCAAAGACGATCACCACCAACGTCAATGGTGCCACGGAAAATCCCTGCGTGGGCATCCAGGCAATCCTCGCTGCCTATGAAAAGGGCAAGGACACCACGCCCATCGCATTCCGCTTTATCGGCGTCGTGCACCCCGACGACCTTGACTACCTGGGCAGCTCGGCTGAAGGCCTTCAGGTGAAGGGGCGCAGGGCCGACTCTGAACTCAATCTCACCTTCGAGGGCATTGGTGACGATGCCACCCTTTACGGTTTCGGCTTCCTGGTGCGCAATGCCAAGAGCGTCGAGTTCCGTAACCTCGCTTTCATGCGCTTCATGGACGACGGTATCTCGTTAGACACCGACAACTCGAACGTCTGGGTTCACAACATCGACTTCTTCTACGGCAAGCACGGCTCAGGCGATCACGTCAAGGGCGACGGTGCCGCCGATGCCAAGAGCGACACGAAGTTTCTCACGATCAGCTATTGCCGCTACTGGGATTGCGGAAAGAGCAGCATGTTCGGTATGAAGGACGAGTCGGGACCTAACTACATCAGCTTCCACCACAACTGGTTCGACCACAGCGACTCGCGTCATCCCCGTGTGCGCACCATGTCCGTACACGTGTGGAACAACTACTTCGACAACTGTGCCAAGTATGGTGTCGGTGCCTGTAGCGGCAGCAGCGTTTTCGTTGAGAACAACTATTTCCTGAAGACCAAGAAGCCCATCCTCTCGTCGCTTCAGGGCACTGACGGGTTGGGCAGCGGCACCTTCTCAGACGAGCAGCCGGGCTTCATCAAGGCCTACGGCAACTATTTTGACCGCTCGGCCAAGAACTTCAGTTACTACACCCAGAAAGCGCCTGCTTCGACTGGTTACGATACCTACGAGACGGCTACCCGCGACGAGCAGGTGCCTGCCTCAGCCATGACGACGACGGTCACGAAGATTAAGGACGGCAAGGAGGTGACCATGGTTGCAGCAGGCAAGTTCGACTATAACAACTTCGATACCAATCCGCAGCTGATCTACCAATACACGCCCGACGATGCTGCCGATGTGCCCACCGTCGTTACGGGGTATTATGGTGCAGGACGCCTTAACCATGGCGACATAAGCTACACCTTCGCTGACAACGTTGGAAACGATGATACTGACTCTGACTACGACACGCAACTCGCTGCGCTGATCGACAACTACAAGTCGGCTCTTGTGTCCATCTTCGGCGAAAATGCCGGAAGTGGCGAAGAACCTGGTGGTGGCGAAGAACCTGGTGGTGGTGAAGAACCCGGTGGCGACGCCCCCGACGTACAACCCACCGACGACGTCATCCTCTGTACTTTCGACAAGAGCGGCACACCCTCGTCATCGCTCTTTACCGTCTCAGGCAACGGCTCAAGCACGAAGGGACAGGCCACCGTCGACGGGCAGACGCTCACCACATGCCTGAAGATGGAGAGCGCCACCAGCATCCGCTTCACACTCACGCAAGCCATGAAGATGACGCTCTACTTTGCCGACACCGAAGTTGCCAGCATCAAGATTGACGGTGTGAAGATTCAAGGCACTTCCAGCACTTACACCACCACACTCGATGCCGGTGCCCATGAGCTCACGAAGGACAAGTCGGTCAACCTCTTTGCCATCAAACTGGAGCCTATAAAGTGAAAAGTGCCCTCAATTCCTCACGGTTAGCATAAGAAATACCCTGCGAAACAGCTAAAAAACAGCTAAAAACAACATTTTTGGCAAAAAAGTAATTGAAAAGTTTGGCTGTTTCGCAGAAAAGTATTACCTTTGCACCCGCAAAACAAAAAGCTCCGTGAGAGGATGCACCCTTAGCTCAGTTGGTAGAGCACCTGACTCTTAATCAGGGTGTCCAGGGTTCGAGCCCCTGAGGGTGTACGAAGCGAAAGCGACAGACAGTTAATGTTTGCCGCTTTCGCTTTTTTTATTCCATTCTTTTGGTCGTTCTCAAAAAAATGCTTATCTTTGCAGTCAGTTCGTCGGGGGCGAAGCCGCAACCGACGATATTGGAACACAAACATGACGAATCTGAATAGTAGAAACCAAACAAATAAGAAACGATGAAAACGAAGAAAATTGCATTGACACTTGCGGCAACCACCGTGCTGAGCATGGCTGCCGCGCAGACAAACAGTCAGACTACACAGAGCAACGGGCAGTACTACCGGCTTTTTGCCCCGCTGACATTCTATCACTCCGTAGCCGGCAACCAATTATCGCTCGACGAGCATGATCAAGATGCGACAGACGAGGCCATCGACCAGGCACTGCTGAACGTTTATCTGACGCGCCCTGACCTTGTAGAGGTGACGGAAACTGAGCAGCAAGAGTCGGGCTCACTACGCCACGACGTCATCGACCAACCCATCGTTCAGAATGTCGACATCGTCGAACAAGCCGAGCAAATGGCTCCTTCGATGGAGGTTATACCTGCGTTGCCCGAAGCAGAGGTGGAAGTCACGAAGCCTAAGTTCTGGACACGTAAGGGCGATGGCTTCCTGCAGTTCATGCAGAACTACGTCAGTGGCAACTGGTACAAGGGCGGTGAGTCGAACTACTCGGCTGTGGGGAGCCTCACGCTTGAAGCCAACTACGACAACAAGGCGAAATGGAAGTGGGACAACAAACTGGAGATGAAGCTGGGCTTCCAAACATCGCGCACCGACAGCGTCCACAAGTTCAAGGCTAATGAGGACCTGTTGCGCTACACTGGCAAGGTCGGCCTGCAGGCTGCCAACAAGTGGTACTACACGTTGCAGCTGCTGGCTTACACCCAGTTCGCCCGCGGTTTTAAGTCAAACGACATCCGCACGTACTCTGACTTCTTCTCACCCTTCAACTTCAACGTTGGTCTTGGTATGGAATACAAGGTGGAGGCGTTCGACAAGAAGCTGACGGGTTCGGTTAACTTGGCGCCCATTGCCGTGAACTACCGCTATGTGGATCGCACGCTGTTCCGTACGAAGAACGACCCGAAGGTGGCTGAGTTCCAGTGGTATCCCGATCGCTACGGTATCGACGATGGCAAGCACCACCTAACCGACCTCGGTTCGCAGGTGACGGCTTCGTTAGAATGGAAGATGAGCGACGTGGTGACGTGGAAGACGCGTTTCTACGCTTTCACCAGCTACCACCGCGCTGAGATGGAGTGGGAGAACACGTTCCAGCTGCGGGTGTCGAAGTATATCACGGCTAACATATTCCTGTTCCCCCGTTTCGACGACTCGAACAAGTGGGACGACGATCTGGGCTACTGGCAGTTCAAGGAGTACTCCTCACTGGGCTTTGCCTACACATTCTAATAGCCGCTTTGGGGTATAAACCAACCTAAAAAGGGGGCCGCCTGGCATCATTGCCGGACGGCCCCCTGGGTTGTGTAATATAGTATCTTTGTGTTGGTTGACGATCAGACGATACCTTGTGCCATCATGGCCTTGGCAACCTTGATGAAGCCAGCGATGTTTGCGCCCTTGACGTAGTTGATGTAGCCGTCGGGTTGCGTGCCATACTTGACGCAGTTCTCATGGATGTCGTTCATGATGCGCTTCAGGTAGTCGTCGACCTCCTTGGCTGTCCACGACAGGCGCTCAGAGTTCTGGCTCATTTCAAGACCACTGACGCTGACGCCACCGGCATTGCTGGCCTTGCCAGGCGCATAAAGCAACTTGGCATCCTGGAAGATCTTGATAGCCTCGGGAAGCGACGGCATGTTGGCACCCTCGGCAACGGCGATGACACCATTCTTCACCAGGGCGGCTGCCTCTTCACCGTTGATCTCGTTCTGCGTAGCACAAGGCAGTGCGATGTCAGCCACCTCGTACCAAGGACGCTTGCCCTCGTGATACTGTGCCGTGGGGTACTCCTCGACATACTCGCGGATGCGGCCACGCTCAATATTCTTCAGCTCCATGATGAAGTCAAGCTTCTCGCGGTCGATGCCGTCGGGATCGTAGATGTAACCGTCGGAGTCGCTCATGGTGAGCACCTTGGCGCCCAGCTGGAGGCACTTCTCGGCAGCATACTGGGCAACGTTGCCGGCACCCGAAATGAGTACACGCTTGCCAGCGAGCTCAATGCCACGGGTAGCCAGCATCGACGTCAGGAAGTAGACGCAGCCGTAACCAGTAGCCTCGGGACGGATGAGCGACCCGCCGAAAGGAATGCCCTTGCCCGTGAGGACGCCCTGGAACTGGTGGGTGAGCTTCTTGTACTGACCGAACAGGTAGCCTACCTCGCGGCCACCAACGCCGATGTCACCAGCGGGGACATCCTCGTCAGGACCAATGACGCGATAGAGCTCGTTCATGAAGGCCTGGCAGAAGCGCATCACTTCGGCGTCGCTCTTGCCACGCGGCGAGAAGTCGCTACCGCCCTTGGCACCGCCCATGGGCAGCGTCGTCAGCGAGTTCTTGAACGTCTGCTCGAAAGCAAGGAACTTCAGGATACCCAGGTTCACCGTCTTGTGATAGCGCAAGCCACCCTTGTAGGGGCCAATGGCGTTGTTGTGCTGGATGCGGTAACCCATGTTGGTCTGCACGCGACCCTGATCGTCGGTCCATGTCACGCGGAATTCCAGCACGCGATCGGGGATACACAGACGCTCAATCAGATTCGACTGCTCGAACTCGGGGTGTTTGTTGTACTCTTCCTCAATGGTGGGAAGTACTTGGCTAACGGCCTGAATGTACTCTGGCTCGTTGGGGAACCGTTGCTTTAGGCTCTCTACAATTTGTGTTGCATTCATAATCTTTTTACCTTAAAAGAACAATTTCGGTTACAAAATTACACAAAAACAACAACACGACAAAACAAATCGTAACTTTTCTCCGCAAAACGCTAACAAATTGACATACGTCAAGGCTTTATGTGCTGCCGCTCTTATTTTCGTGGGAATTTATTTGGTTTTTTGCTCGCTTATTCGTACCTTTGGGCTACGCCCGAAAGTACTCCCGCTCGAAAAACCCAAATAAATTTGGTTTTTTGCTCGCTTATTCGTACCTTTGCACCTGCAATGAACGACTCTAAGATTATTAACGACCCCGTGTTCGGATTTATCAAGATTCCGCGCGGGCTGCTTTACGACATTGTCAGCCACCCCCTGTTCCAGCGCCTTGGGCGCATCAACCAGCTCGGGTTGGCATCCGTAGTCTATCCCGGCGCACGCCACACGCGCTTTCAGCACTCACTGGGCGCCTTCCACCTGATGAGCGAGGCCATCCTCTCGCTACAGCAGAAGGGGCAGTTCATCTTCGACAGCGAGGCCGAAGCCGTTCAGGCAGCCATCCTGATGCATGACATCGGTCATGGCCCTTTCTCGCATGTGCTTGAGAACACGCTCATCAGCGGCATCTCTCACGAGGACATCTCGCTGATGATGATGGAGCAGATCAACCGTGACCTGGGCGGACAGCTTAACCTCGCCATTGCCATCTACCGCGACCAATACCCTAAGCGCTTCCTCCATCAGCTCATCGCGAGCCAGCTGGACATGGACCGTCTGGACTATCTGCGGCGCGACTCCTTCTTCACCGGCGTTACCGAGGGCAACATCGGCTCAGCACGCATCATCAAGATGCTGAACGTCGTCGACGACCGCCTTGTGGTCGAGCAGAAAGGCATCTACTCGCTCGAGAACTACCTGACGACGCGACGCCTGATGTACTGGCAGGTGTACCTACACAAGACGGCTGTCGGCTACGAGAAGATATTAGTAAATATGCTCATGCGCGCGAAGGAGCTGGCACGACGCTGTGAGCCTATTGACGCTTCACCGGCACTGGCTTACTTCATCTGCAACGATGTCGACCGTCAGTGGTTCGCCACCCACCCGGAAGCCCTGAAGATGTACGGTGAACTCGACGACAGTGACATCTGGAGTGCCATGAAAGGCTGGAAGCACAACCCTGACCGCATTCTCTCGACACTGGCCACCAACATGCTTGACCGCCGGCTGTTCCGCGTTGAGGTTCACGAGACGCCCGTGCCACAGGAGCGCATCGACGAACTGCTGACGCAGATTGCCGCCGCCTTCAACATTCCCCAAAGTGACGCCCACTACCTGATGAGCTTGAACACCATCCAGAAAGACATGTATTCTACCGACGACGACTCCATCGACATTCTCCTGAAGGATGGCACCATCCGTCCCATCGCCGACGTCTCCGAGATTCTTAATGTTGAGTTGCTCTCGAAGAAAGTGCGTAAGTACTATCTCTGCTATCAGCGGGTGTAAACTGAATGGATTTGAGATTTGAGTGACAAATCAGTTGAAGAAGTTCCAGGAGACGCCGAGGTGCAGGGTTGAGCGGTTAAGGGGGTAGTGGGGCGTGAGGAACGTCATACGGTCAAAGTTGTTGGCCGTAGCATTCGAGAGCATGATGAAGAAGCGGGCATGCTTCAGGTGCAGGTTGGCGTAGGCGTCGACGAAGGGGAAGTTGCCCAGCTCCATGCGTGCCGTCTCGTTCTCCTGTACGGCAAAGCGGTTGAGGTGCGGCAGGAAGTCGGGGGCCTTGTACTTCGAGAACCATGTGGCGGCCGCTCCTAACTCGACACGTAGCACGTGTGCGACCATAAATTCGAGGTATAGGTTCGAGAAGACGTTCAGCTCAGGCAATGGCAGCACGTCAGTGTTGCTACAGTTCTGCCACGTGACGATGTTGTCCCAATGGAGTGGGCCAAGGCGCAGGCGCTGGTCGAGCTGTGCCGTGAGGATGCTGACGTTACCGTCGTGCTGGCGAACGGCAGCCGTCAGTCCTGAACGTATCAGGTCGGCTGAATTATCCACGGTTCCATCGTCGTTCAACGTGGGGCTTAGTTTGTAATCCATACCCAGGTAGGTGTAGTTCTGGATCTCCTCGATGGCCACACGCAGACGGGTGTTCGTCTTCTCGTAGCTGAAGATACCCTCAACGCGCGAGCGGGTCTCCTTACTGAGGTCGTTGTCCCACCAGAAGTGCTTCGAGTGGTAGCGCCGCTCTACGAACGAGGGGTTCAGACGGTAGAAGTAGGCCTTGGCGGCCAGGCGGACGGTGTCGCCGAAGAGCGGGAAGTTAAGGTCGGCTTGTGCGTCGACCTTCAGCTGTCCGGCGTCCTCACCGGCTAGCCACGTCTCGGCCAGCAGGTTGTAGTGCAGCATGGTGCCCTGCGTGCGTTGCAGTTGTCCGCCGATGCTGACGCTGTGTTCCGACCACCGTCCCAGGCGTGCCGTCTTCGTTTCTGTGGTAGTGCCCGTCTGCTCGTCGGTGACAGTTATCAGTTCGGGCATCTCGTAGCGCCGCAGGTCGTGAGCCGCAAAGGCTTTCAGTCCCGCCGGCACATATTTGTTGAAGCCTTCAAGGAGGGCGATGGCAACGGTGTTGCGCACGTTGAGCAGCCGTGTGTTGTCGTAGATGGAGTCGGTGCCATAGCCTTTCCAGCTGTCGTTGAAGTAGGTGTTGGCATAATAGTCCTCGGGCGACCAGTAAGCCAGGTAAGTGCGGTCGTAGCGTCCCACATCGAGGGTGTGGATAAAGCTGGTGACGGGTACGAACTCACGCTTCATCGTGGCCTCGATGGAATCCTCGAGGGCTTTGGCGGCCATGAGCGAGTCGGCCTGTGCTTTCGAGTCCACGCGGATGCGGGTGGTGTCGGCCAGCAGCGAGTCGGTGGTCACCACGGGTGCGTCGCCCATCACCTGCGCATCTTCGGGGCGCCCTTGCGGTGCTGCCACTTCGGCATTGTCAGGACGTCCTTGCGGTGCCCTGTCCCTGCCGCGTCGGTCTTCGTCATCGTCGCCACTCTCGCGTGCCTCTTTTTCGGCTGCTGCCTGCTTGGCAAACTGGCGTGCCTTCAGCTCTTCCTCAGTCATGGGCACCTTGCGGTAGAAGCCCAGTGCATAGCGGTGGGTAAGGAAGAGCCGCTGGTTGTCGTTGCGGTTCCAGTTGCGGTCGAGCACGGTAGGTATCTCGTTGTCAGAGAAGCTCTCCGTATA
The DNA here is from genome assembly GCA_017417465.1 of Prevotella sp. GTDB lineage: Bacteria > Bacteroidota > Bacteroidia > Bacteroidales > Bacteroidaceae > Prevotella. Next base: position 67,620 of record JAFPZD010000263.1, read on the forward strand.
GAGCTCGGGGTGGGTGACGTAGTTGTCGTTGGTGATGCCGCCGTTCTCAGCCGTCTTCTGGTGATGGGTCGAGAAGAGGGCGTGCATCTGGTAGTGGTCGCCCAGGTAGGATGTGTAGAATGTGGCCCCAAAGTGGCTGGCGTTCTGGTTCTGGTAGAAGCCCCGGGCGTAGAGGTAGTTCAAGTCGAATCCCAAGCCTGTACGCTTGTCGGCATTGACGGCAAAGCGTGCGTCGACATGGTCTTCGCCATACTGACCGCTGGCCTTGTCGTAGGTCAGGTTGGTGATGGGCGAGTAAGTATTGGTGAAGTGCCACTCGTCGGGCTGTCGCAACACTTGGTCGTAAGTGTCGGTAAAGTAAAAGTTGCCTTGTGCAGGACGGTCGGCGAAGATGCGGCTGAGGCGTGCGGTATAGTTCGACCCTACAGTGTTGTACTGCAGGTTGCGCCCCGTGCCAATGGTGGTTTGCGGAAAGAGGTGGGGCATGGTGTCGATTTCGGCTTTGGTGATGTCGCCAAACCTGCGGTCGACGGTCCATACGTGTAGTCCGCGTGGCACCTCCTTCTGGCTGTTGGTTGTGTCGTTTTTTCCGTGAGGATTGAAGGTGTTGCCACGCTGGGTAATATTACCGTCAGCGTCCATGGCATTGAAGTCCTGGGCACTGGCGGGAAAGATGCTAATAAGGAGTAGAAGCGAAAATGCGAGAAATACCTTCATATTTTTAGAATCCTGAGTGCCAGCTCTATGAACTTGAACACGGAGGCGCCAATGAGAATGATGGTGGCCCAATGGTGGCTCCACAAGTAGTAGCAGGCAAGTCCGACCACGGCACCTATGAGGAAGATGACGTTCAGCCAGAAGCGCAGCCGGCGGGTGCGCGACGAGTCGGTGAAGGGCTCCAGGTTGTGGTGGCGCTTGTGGGGAATGGTGTTGAGGGTGTTGTCAGTATTGTCGGTGCTCATTGCTGAAGGGCTTTGGTGAAGAGGTTGAAGAGGTAGTCTTTACGGTCGATGGTCTTCCGGCGGAACTTGCCACTGATACGTGCCAGCTTCGTTCCTCCCTTGCTGAGCCCGTAGTGGTCGGTGATCCAGTCCTCTGCACGCATGACGGTGGCATCGCGCTCAGGGTCAGTGATATAGATGATGCGCGTGAGCTTGACGATGGCTTCGCCGTCGCTACAGTCTGCAATGACGTGATAGTTGAAGATGGTGTAGTCGAGGTTCAGCGGCTTATTCTTGAAAATCAGACGCTCGCGGTAGCTGCCAACGACCTGTCCCTTCTCTGCATCGTCGATGACCAGGCGGCTCTGCTCCGTTTGGCTGGCATCCTTGGCGAGGGCTGCCAGCTGCTGGCGCATAATGTCGAACACCTGAGCCCGGCTCTTGCCAGGGGCTGCGATCTTGGTTTCGAAGACGACGTGGTCGTCGACGACGGGCACTGCCCCTGTCAGGTATTTCTGATCGGGGTTGACTTGCTGGGTCGTGGTGGCGCTTGCCTGCTCCCATGCGTTGTCTTGAGCTGTGGCTGACAGTGTTGTCAGCGCCAGCATCGAGGTTATCAGTAGTTGTCTCATTGCCATGCTTTTGTTATTTTGACTGTGCAAAGGTACGACTTTTTTCCCGAACCACCAAATCTGCTTTCTTTAATGTCGTGTGAAAGTTTGTGAACGATGGTCAATGGTGTAATGATTATTTCAACTCTATCTCTTTCTGCAGACGGATGATTTCGTCGCGGTACTGGGCTGCCTGCAGGAAGTCGAGCTGCTTGGCAGCCTCCTTCATGCGGCGCGTGGTTTCGGCGATGAGCTTCTCGATCTGCTGACGGGTGAGGTGCTCGACGACGGGGTCGGCAGCGATGTCGAGGGACGTGCGTCCCATGGTGGCATTGCGCAGCTCCTTGATATCGGGGCGGTCGTCGTGGCTCAACGCGCTCTGGCTAATATTCTTAACTATCTGTGTAGGAGTGATATGATGCTCTTCGTTATAGCGAAGCTGCTTGTCTCGACGCCGATTGGTCTCGTCGATGGTTTCCTGCATGGAGCGGGTGATGGTGTCTGCATACATGATGACGCGCCCGTTGACATTGCGTGCAGCACGACCTGCCGTCTGAACCAGTGAACGGCGTGAGCGGAGGAACCCTTCCTTGTCGGCATCGAGGATGGCAACGAGCGACACCTCGGGCAGGTCAAGGCCCTCACGCAACAGGTTGACGCCAACGAGGACATCGAACTCGCCTTGTCGTAGTTTTTCGAGAATCTGCACACGCTCGAGCGTTGCCACGTCGCTGTGGATATAAGCCGTGCGTACACCGTGGTTCAGTAAGAATTCGGACAGCTCCTCGGCCATGCGCTTGGTCAGTGTGGTCACCAGCGTGCGCTCGTGACGTTCGGTTCGCAGGCGTATCTCCTCAAGGAGGTCGTCGATCTGGTGTTCCGATGGCCGCACCTCAATCTCTGGGTCAAGGAGGCCCGTCGGACGGATGAGCTGCTCGACGACGACGCCCTCGGCTTCCTGCAATTCAAAATCGGCAGGCGTAGCCGAGACGTAGATGGTTTGTCCCGTCATCTGCTGGAACTCGTCGAAGGTCAGCGGGCGGTTGTCGAAGGCAGCGGGCAGTCGGAAGGCGTACTCCACAAGATTGGTCTTTCGGGCTCGGTCGCCGCCATACATGGCCCCTATCTGTGGCACAGAGACGTGACTCTCGTCGATGACCATCAGGAAGTCGTCAGGGAAGTAGTCCAGCAGACAGTAGGGCCGTTCGCCGGCCTTCCGCCCATCGAAGTAGCGCGAGTAGTTCTCGATGCCCGAGCAGTGCCCCAGCTCCTTGATCATTTCCATGTCGTACTCAACACGCTCCTTGATGCGCTGAGCCTTCAGGGTGTCGCCCAGCTCCTCGAAGAAGGCCACCTGCTTCATCAGGTCGTCCTGAATGTCGTGAATGGCGCGGTTGGTCTGCTCCTGGGTGGTCATGAAGAGGTTAGCGGGGTAGACCTTGTAGTCGGCATAGCGCCCTAAGCGCTGAAGCGTCACTGGGTCGAGCTCCTCGATCTGCTCTATCTCGTCGTCCCAGAAAATAACGCGCAGCACCATGTCGTTATAGGCCATGTAGATGTCGACGGTGTCGCCCTTCACACGGAAGTTGCCCCGCTCCAGCGTCAGGTCGTTACGCACATAGAGCGACTGTACGAGTTTTCTTAACAGCACGTTGCGGTCGATGTGCTGTCCCTGCTGTAGTGCGATGACGTTATCTGACAATGCATTGGGGCTTCCCATGCCGTAGATACACGAAACCGAAGATACAACGATAACGTCTCTTCGTCCTGACAACAAGGCAGATACGGCACTGAGACGCATACGGTCGATTTCCTCGTTGATGTCCAAGTCCTTCTCTATGTAAGTATCGGTATGGGGCAGGTAAGCTTCTGGCTGGTAGTAGTCATAATAGCTGACATAGTATTCGACGGCATTCTCAGGAAAGAAGCCACGCATCTCGTCGAAGAGCTGGGCGGCAAGCGTCTTGTTGTGCGAAAGGATGAGCGTCGGGCGCCCGACATTCTGAATGACGTTGGCAATCGTGAACGTCTTTCCAGAACCAGTCACGCCAAGCAACACCTGCGCACGGTCGCCCCTCAGGACACCCTCCGTGAGCTCCCTGATAGCCTCGGGCTGGTCGCCCGTCGGCTGGTACTTTGAGGTCAGTTTGAATTTCATTTGGGCTGCAAATATAACAATTATCTGTGAAAACTGCGCTGAAAGCGGTTAAAAAATATATAAAAGCTTGCGTTTTCGGGCAAAAATGAGTAATTTTGCACGCTAAAATACGCGAACCAATGAAAAAGAGTGTCATTCTGATGGCTTTTGCAGCACTGCTGACCAGCTGTGCGGGCGAATTCAACAAGGTGTTCAAGAGCACCGACTACGACTATCGGTACGAATATGCCAAGCAGGCATTCGCCGAGGGCAAGTACAGTCGTGCCGTGCCGTTGCTGCAAGACCTTATCACGATGAAGAAAGGTACCGAGGACGCACAGGAGTCGCTCTACATGCTTGGCATGGCTGAGTATATGACGCGCGACTTCGAGTCGGCATCGGCCACCTTTAAGAAATATGTGCAGACCTATCCGAAGGGTCTTTTTGCTGAGCATGCCTCTTATTACGTCGGACAGGCACTTTACGAAGGTGCTCCTGAGCCGCGCCTCGACCAGACGCCAACCATCGGCGCCATCAATGCCTACCAGCAGTTCATGGACCTCTTCCCTGAGTCGCAGCTTCGTGCCAAAGCACAGGAGCGTCTCTTTGAGCTGCAGGACAAACTGGTGCAGAAGGAGTTGCTGTCAGCACAGCTGTACTATAACCTAGGCGGCTATTTTGGCAACATCAATTCAAACAACGAGAGCAACTACATTGCCAGCATTGTCACGGCTCAGAACGCCCTGAAGACTTATCCCTTCTCAAAGTGGCGCGAGGACTTTGCCCTGCTCATCATGAAAAGCAAGTTCTATCTGGCCGAGAACTCCAGCCAGGAACGACAGCTGGAGCGCTACCGCGATGCCGAGGACGAGTGCTATGGTTTCCTGAACGAGTATCCTGACTCTAAGGACTGCGATCTGGCCCTTCGCTTCATTGCTAAGTGCAAGAAGGCCATTGGCGACTAAATTGTGTAAAAATAGAAAACATCGTAAAACCGTTAAATTGTCAAAATAAGAAAGATGGATTACAAGAAATCAAAGGCTCCGGTAAATACCGTGACCCGCAACATCATGGACATGGCTGCCGAGACAGGCAACATCTACGAGACAGTAGCTATCATTGCCAAGCGCGCCAACCAGATTTCCGTACAGATCAAGGAAGACCTGTCGAAGAAGTTAGCTGAGTTCGCATCGTACAACGACTCCTTAGAGGAGGTGTTCGAGAACCGTGAGCAGATAGAAATCTCGCGCTACTATGAGAAGTTGCCAAAGCCGTCGCTGCTGGCAACCCAGGAGTTCATCGATGGCAAGGTCTACTGGCGTGACCCCTCAAAGGAGACGCAGCAGCAGAATGTGGAAGTGATGACCCTTTAAGGCACTGCACTCAGTTATGATTCAGCGTAAACAAACCGTATTCCTGCTGTTGGCGTTCATCGCCCTGTTGCTTTGTGGCATCTTCGACCAGACGTTCGGATTCCTTTGCGGATGGACGATTGGCCTGTCACTGGTCACTCTAGCCGACGTGTTCCTCTACAAGAACCGCAAGCGTCAGAACCTTCTATGTCTGGTGCTGATGGTGCTGGCTGTGATTTACTATGTGGCCCTCGCTGTGTTTAACCACAGTCAAGGCGGACAGCTGACGCTGACGTGGCCCATGGCACTGCCTGCCGTCGCCATCGTCCTGCTGTTTATGGCGCACAAAGGCATTGTTCACGATGAGAAGCTCGTGCGTTCGCTCGACCGCATCAGGTAAGTGAATAGTGAATAGTGAAGAGCGAAAAATGATCGTATGGAGATAAAATCCGCCGCTTTTAGCATTTCATCACCGCGTGTGTCGATGTGTCCCGTTGACACCAAGCCCGAATATGCCTTCATTGGCCGAAGCAACGTTGGCAAGTCGAGCCTGATAAACATGCTCTGCCGCAACAGGAAGCTGGCAAAGACATCGTCAACGCCTGGCAAGACGCTCCTCATCAATCACTTCATTATAAATAAGGAGTGGTATCTGGTCGACTTGCCCGGCTATGGGTTTGCGAAGCGGTCGAAAAGCGAGATTCAGAAGATTGACCAGATGATTCGTGGCTACATTCTTGAGCGCGAACAGCTGGCCAACGTCTTCGTGCTTATCGACGTGCGCTTGGAGCCTCAGGCCATCGACCTGGAGTTTATGAACTGGTTAGGGGTGTCGAGAGTACCTTTCTCCATCGTTTTCACCAAGGCCGACAAACTGACGGGCGCCAAGATGCGCGCCAACATCGAGGCTTACAAGCAGCGCATGCTCGAGACGTGGGAAGAGATGCCGCCCTACTTCGTCACCTCGGCCGAGAAGGGCGAGGGTAGGGACGAGGTGCTCGACTATATCGACAGTATTAACAAATCAATGGCGCAGGCCGTTGCTCCTTGAGCTTAGCCAGGGGCACTTTCAATGACAGCCCCCTGATTGGGGGCTTTTACTATGGCAAAAGAAATCCCATATCTTGACGTGCAGAACCTGACGAAGTCGTTTGGGGCGCTACTGCTGTTCGAAGATATCAGTTTCTCGATTGCCGAGGGCCAGAAGGTGGGGCTCATTGCCAAGAACGGCACGGGTAAGTCAACGTTGTTGTCGATACTCTCTGGCAAGGAGGGCTACGACTCAGGAAGCATCATCTTCCGACGTGACCTGCGCGTAGGCATGCTTGAGCAATCACCACGATTCGACCCAGAGGAGAGCGTGCTCGATGCATGCTTTAACCACGAGGGCGACCCTGAGAAGGTGCTCAAGGCCAAGCAGATACTGACGCAGCTGAAAATCCGCGACCTGCAGCAGCCCATGGGGCAGCTCAGCGGTGGTCAGCAGAAGCGTGTGGCACTGGCCAACGTGCTGATTCTGGAGCCCGACCTGCTGATTCTTGACGAGCCGACCAACCACCTTGACCTTGAGATGATAGAATGGCTGGAGGGCTTCCTGGGCCGTGGCAATCGCACGCTGCTCATGGTGACCCACGACCGCTATTTCCTCGACCGTGTGTGCTCAGTCATTATCGAAATCGACGATCGCACCATCTACACCTACCGTGGCAACTACTCCTACTATCTTGAGAAGCGTCAGGAACGCATCGACAACCGTCGTGCCGAGATTATGCGTGCCAACAACCTCTACCGTACCGAGCTGGAATGGATGAGGCGCATGCCTCAGGCACGTGGCCATAAGGCCAAATACCGCGAGGATGCCTTCTACGAGCTGGAGCGTGTGGCCAAACAGCGCATCGAGGAGCGAGCCATCCGCCTGAAAGCCTCCAACATCTATATCGGTTCGAAAATCTTCGAGTGCCAGTATATCTCAAAAGCATTTGCACGCGACTATGGTGACGCCGATGCACAGGGAGGCGAAAACGCCGAAACGGTTATCCTCAAGGACTTCTACTACAACTTCTCACGCTTCGAGAAGATGGGCATCGTGGGCAACAACGGCACGGGCAAGACCACCTTTCTGCGCATGCTCCTTGGCGAGTTGCAGCCTGACGAAGGACGCATCGTCATTGGCGACACCGTGCGCTTCGGCTACTTCTCACAGGAAGGGTTGAAGTTCGATGAGAGTCAGAAGGTCATCGACGTGGTGCGCGACATTGCCGAATACGTCGACCTGGGCTCTGGACGCCATCTCTCAGCCAGTCAGTTCCTGCAGCACTTCCTCTTCACGCCCGAGCAACAGCACAACTACGTCTACAAGCTCTCGGGTGGCGAGCGTCGTAAGCTCTACCTCTGCACAGTACTCATGCGACAGCCAAACTTCCTGGTGCTCGACGAGCCTACGAACGACCTCGACATCGTGACCCTTCAGATTCTGGAAGAGTACTTGCAGGATTTCCCGGGCTGTGTCATCGTCGTGAGCCACGACCGCTACTTCATGGACAAAGTGGTCGACCACCTCCTGGTGTTCCGTGGGCAGGGTGTCGTGAAGGACTTCCCCGGTAATTACACGCAGTACCGGGAGTGGGAGAAAACCACCCCGCGACCACTGTCGGAGAAAGCTGTAGGCAGTAAGACACCTGCACAGAACCATGGACAGCAGCCGTCTGCTCCCCCTGTTCAGAACGAGGGCCAAGGTGGTGGAGCGCCGTCCAAGCGCAAAATGTCGTACAAGGAAAAGCGCGAGTTCGAACAGCTTGAGAAGGACATCGAAGCCCTCGAAAACGAGAAGCGCCAGATTGAGGCAGCCCTTTGTGGCGGCACCACATCGGTCGACGAGATCACAAGCCTGAGCAAACGTCTGCCCCTCCTTAACGACGAGCTTGACGAGAAGTCCATGCGCTGGCTGGAACTGTCGGAAATTGAGAATTTGGGCCAATAGTCCAATAGTGAAATAGTCCAATCGTGAAATAGTGAAATCGTGAAATAGTCAAATAGTGAAATAGTCAAATCGTCAAATGCAATATTCCTCCCGCCTACTCGAAAACGCCGTTCAGGAGTTTGCCAAACTGCCTGGCATAGGGCGCAAGACCGCCCTTCGACTGGTGCTGCATCTGCTGCGTCAGGAGACCTCCGACGTCGAGCAGTTTGCCACAGCCGTCGCTACGATGAAGCGTGAGGTGAAGCATTGCCGTGTCTGCCATAACATCAGCGACACCGACCTTTGTCCCATTTGTGCCGACCCACGTCGCGACACCACCACGGTCTGTGTCGTTGAGAACATCCAGGACGTGCTGGCCATCGAGAACACCCAGCAGTTCCATGGTCTCTACCACGTGCTGGGAGGCCTTATCTCGCCCATGGACGGCATTGGGCCCAGCGACCTTCAGATCGACGCTCTGGTAGCGCGCGTGGCTGCTGGCAACATCAAGGAGGTCATCCTCGCCCTCAGCTCCACCATGGAGGGCGACACCACTAATTTCTATATCTTCCGCAAGCTCGCGCCCTATGTCGACCAGGTGCGTGTAAGCATCATCGCACGCGGCATCGCTGTTGGCAACGAGTTGGAATACACCGATGAAGTGACCCTCGGGCGCTCCATCCTTAACCGTACACCCTTTGAAGGAAAATAAAACTGAACGATCATGAAGAAAACCCATGACATGCTGATGGTGCTGTTCTGGTCACAGCTGATTGTCCCTGCCATCATCTACGTCTGCTGCGAATACTTGAATGTCGACCTCGCCTTCCTCGCTGGCACCTCCGAGAACGGGCGCTATGTGGTTTCCACCGTGATGATTCTTGCCACACTGGCCCTGCTGCCGTTAGCCCTGCGCCTGTTCAAGTTTCAGCGCATACACAACGACCTCATCGAACGTCGAGCCGATGCCCTCCACAAGTGGGGCATCATCCGCTTGATCATCCTGGGCGACCTGCTGCTCATCAACACGCTGCTCTACTATGCCTACGGCTTTGAGTCTGCCTTTGGCTATCTCGCCGTCGTGACGCTGCTCGCCATGCCGTTCGTCTATCCCACCATGGAGCGCTGCTACGCAGAGGTTGAGGACGAGAAGACATCAGTGGAGAGTGAAGAGTCACCAAGTGAAGAGTCAACAAGTGAAGAGTGAATAGTGAAATAGTGAAGAGTTGGGCTATCGCCGTACCATGAGGAGCAGGGCTGGCGCAGCCAAATAGTGAAATAGTGAAATAGTCAAATAGTCAAATCTCATGAAGCTCTCTGTCGTCATTGTCAGCTACAACGTGCGCTACTTCCTCGAGCAGTGCCTCGTCAGCGTCCTCCGTGCTACTGAGGGCATCGACCACGAGATTTTCGTCGTCGACAACGACTCCCACGACGGCACTGTCGACTACCTGAAACAGCGCTTCGGCACCCGAATCACGCTCATCGAGAGCCAGCACAACCTCGGCTTTGCCCGAGCCAACAACATAGCCATTCGGCAGTCGACAGGACAGTACGTCCTGCTGCTCAACCCTGACACGTTTGTGGCCGAGGATGCCCTCAAGACCGTCATCGATTTTATGGATGCCCATCCACAGGCGGGTGGGGCAGGGGCAATGATGCACAATGCCGACGGTACCCTTGCCCCAGAGTCGCGCCGTGGTCTTCCTACACCGTGGGTGTCGCTGCTGAAAATGTTTGGCCGAAGCAATCGCTACTACATGCGCCATCTGCCGTGGGATGCCCCTGGTCGCATCGACGTCATGAGCGGCGCCTTCTGCATGCTGCGCCGTGAGGCCCTCGATGCTGTGGGCTTGCTCGACGAGGACTTCTTCATGTATGGCGAGGACATCGACCTCAGCTACCGCATCACAAAGGGCGGCTACGAGAACTGGTACGTGCCTGCTCGCATCCTTCACTACAAGGGCGAGTCGACCCAGAAGTCGAGCTACCGCTATGTCCACGTGTTCTATCAAGCCATGCTCATCTTTTTCCGCAAGCACTATGGCCACCTGTCGCTCTTTGTGACGCTGCCCATTCGGCTTGCCATCTACTGCCGCGCTTTCATGGCCCTGCTCTCCATGCAGACACAACGCCTGCGCCGCTCACTCGGAATGGACGACGACAAGCCCGACAACGTCGTCTACCAGTTCAAAGGCAGCTCCCAGATGATTGAAGAGTGCGACGAGCTGGCTCGCCGTAAAGGGCTCACCATTACTGCCCACGCGTCCAGCGGGCCTGCCTGCACCGTCTACGACACTGCCCACTTCAGCTTCTCCGACATTATTCGTCAGGCCGCAGCCGACGACAGCCATCCCATGATTGGAACCTACAGCACCGACACCCACGTGCTTATAACACCCTTGGAGGTCATCAGATGAAACGGATAGTATTACGGGCCATGGAGCCCGAAGACCTCGAATTGCTCTACGTCATCGAGAACGACCCTGAGCTATGGGAAGTCGGCTCCACCACTGTGCCTTATTCGCGCTACGTCCTTCACGACTATCTGGCACACGCCTCGGGCGATATCTATACTGACCGACAAGTGCGACTTGTCATCGAGAACGAAGCCCACGAAGCTATCGGACTTGCTGACCTTCTGAACTTCGACCCCAAGCACTGCCGTGCTGAGGTGGGCATCGTCATCGTTGCCGCTCACCGTGGCCAAGGCTACGCCACCGAAGCGCTCAGCGCCCTCCACGACTATGCACGCCTAACTCTTCATCTCCATCAGCTCTACGCTTTCGTGAGCACTGCCAACCAACCCTCCATCGCGCTCTTCGAAAAGCTCGGTTACCGTTTCTCACAACCCCTTACCGACTGGCTCTTCGATGGCCATGCCTACAGCGACGCCCTCATCGCCCAGAAAATTTTGGGGAGCAACACAGCAGTATAAAAGGGTGTTTGGAAAAGATGTTTCAACCCTTCACTTTTGTGTATATTGCTATGTATCAGAAAGATACGGTGAATGGTTGTTTTTTAGGTCCTCCGTACATGGGTTAGAAGGGTGACATACCTACTCTTCGGCACTTTGTGACTTAACGTCAGCAAAGAGCTAGTGAGAATTTTAACCTGTCTTTTTCTCCTATTGTATTGTGCTGAAATACAGGATAATGCGTTGCTGACCTTCGTCAGCAGATTTGCCGACCTTCGTCAGCAGATTTGCCGACCTTCGTCAGCAGATTTGCTGACCTTCGTCAGCAGATTTGCCGACCATCGTCAGCAGCTATTTGATTCGCTAGTTGGGCCGTCAGTGTAGGGGCAGTCCTCGTGCCAGCCCGTTGGCCCGACAGGGCCAGTGTTCGCGATAATGATTAAGGCATAAAAGCCAATGACCACAAGAATGGTTATAAGCACGCTAGCCAATGACCACAAGAATGGTTATTACCTTACTTGCCCCATCGGGCCAACGGGCTGGGACAAAGGCTATGGGTAGGCTAGCGCAGCTCGGGCGCTCGAGCTCTGCTCGCTTGCTACCGCAGGGACGCAAGAATGGGCCTGCCACTACACTGCCGAGCTCGCTACCACTATCTTTTGCAAAAGGAACCCTTCACCATAACAGGCTTGCAATGAAACGGTTACGCCAAAAGTGAAAGGTTTTATGATTACTGCTTAAAGAAGTAATAGAGTAAATTATTCAAGTATCTCAAGTTCTGCGCAAGTTCTGCACAGCCGATGCCGTAGGCATCAGACAATGGTAGCCAGCCATTTCCGCTCGACCTTGTCGCTTGCTACCAACGGGACGCAAGAATGCTGGTACACAGGGCTGGGATAGCGAGCGTGCCGTAGGTACGCGACAGCATCCAATCCTTGTCGCGTACCTATGGCACGCTTTTCCTCTCGTATCTTTACACCAGCCATTAAAATGGCTGGCTACCACTGTCATGCCCCTACGGGGCTGGCTGCGCATAGTTTCCATAGTTTGCGGAAGTTGAGTAAATTATCTCCCCAAGAAGCTCACGCTATCGTTCATCTTCGTCTGAACTCTGAGCAGGTGATAGCCGTGGCAATGGCAACGTTCAGACTCTCAGCCCCTTCGCGGAAAGCAGGGATAAGGAGCTTGTGGGTGACCAGGCGTCTGACAGGTTCCGAGATGCCATTACCCTCGTTGCCCATCACGATGATGCCATTGGAGGGCAGCTCTTGCTGGTAGATGTTTTCGCCGTCCAACAGGGTGCCAAAGATGGGCACCTGTGTCTTTTCGAGGAAATCCACCATATTAATATAAATAATGTTCACGCGCGCGATGCTTCCCATCGTGGCCTGTACCACTTTTGGGTTCCACGCATCAGCCGTATCTTCCGAGCAGACGATGGTGCCAATGCCAAACCAGTCGGCAATGCGAATGATGGTGCCAAGGTTTCCTGGGTCCTGGACACCGTCGAGTGCCAATAACAACCCCTCGACAGGTCGTAAGCTGTCAGTCTTCATGGTGCTCGCAGGCATTTCGAACACGGCCAGCACCTGTTGCGGATGCTGTAGGAAGCTGATCTTTCGCAGTTCTTCATCGGTCACTGTCTGTGCTACGGGCGAGCCAGACTGCATGCACCACCCCTCCCATGCCTCCGTTGCAAACACCATCCGCGCCACGAAACCTGCCCGCAACAGATCGCCGACGACCTTCGGCCCCTCAGCCACGAAGGCTCCCTCGCGTCGCCGCCACTTTTTTTGTTCAAGTTGGCGCACATATTTTATCTGATTCTTGCTTACCATGCTGCAAAGTTACGGCTTTTTGGGCATTTCTCCCCGCCTTGCTCCCTGCTTTAACTCCCTTTAACTACGATTATCTTCACTTTTTTTACGCTTTTACTTTCCTACGTCCCCAAACTTTTGTACCTTTGCACTTTGAAAGAATGAAGTACGCACAGCTAAAACCGTTGCTCATAGCCGCCACGATGCTCGTTTTGGCATCGTGCAGCACCACGCGTTATGTACCCGACGGCCAGTATTTGCTCAACGCCGTGAAGCTGAAGGCGGAAACGTCGGCTACGGCCAGCGAGGACTCCCTGCGCAACGCCCCCCTCGCGACGCTGGGCACCTTGCGTAACTATGTGCGCCAGAACCCTAACGCGCGATGGTTCTCGGCCTTCAAGCTGCCACTGGCCACCTACTCGCTCTCAGGTCGCGACACCACGCGCTGGCTGAATCGTACGCTGCGTAACCTGGGTGAGCCGCCAGTGCTTTTCGACAGTCTCAAGGCTGCGCTCACCGTGGCCGATCTTCGCCAGCAGCTGCGCAACGAAGGCTTCCTCAATGCTGACGCACGCATGGAGCTTCGTCCCCACGGCAAGAAGGTCGACGTCACCTATTGGCTTCGTCCTGGCGAGCCCTATTTCATTCATCATATTGACTACCAAATAGCCGACTCCGTCATCCGCGAGATGCTGTTTCAGACGCCCTCGCTGATAAGCCTCAAGGAGGGCATGCGCTTTAACGTGGCACGCCTGGACGACGAGCGCAAGCGCATCACCACGTTCCTTACCTCCAACGGCTATTTCCGCTTCCATAAGGAGTACATCACGTATCAGGCAGACACGTTGGCAGGCACACGCCTCATCGACCTTACACTGCGGCTGGCGGCTCCTCGTGCTGCAACTGACGGAGAGGCGGCAGGGACAGGCAGCACCCTGCACCAGCGCTTCAGCATCCGCAACATCACGTACGCGAACAGTGACCCACAGGACGCCCGTCTGCATCTGCGCCATCACGTCCTCGACGAGTGTACACACCTCTACGAGGGAGGCCTCTACAGCGCAGCCGCCCTGCAAGACACCTACAACCACTTTGGCCGGCTGCAGGCGGTGAAGTACACTAACATCACTTTCCGTCCCGCCGATACCGTCCCTGACAGTTCTGCGTTGGGCATCCCCCTCGACTGCGACATTCAAGTGCTCACAAACAAGCCATCGACCCTCAGCTTCCAACCTGAGGGAACCAACACCGCCGGCGACCTCGGAGCAGCTGCATCGCTAACCTACCAAAACCGTAACCTCTTCAGAGGCAGCGAAGTGCTGAGCATCGAGCTGCGTGGCGCCTACGAGGCCATCAGGGGCCTTGAGGGCTACAGCAACCAGGACTTCGTGGAGTACAGCGTCGAGTCGCGCCTGCAGTACCCACGACTGATAGCGCCCTTCGTCAGTCGACAGCTTCGTCAGCGCCTGAACGCCACGTCACAGGTGTCGCTGCTCTACGACCTGCAGAACCGCCCTGAGTTCCATCGGCGCCTCCTCTCGGCCGTCTGGCGCTACCGTTGGTCACCGTCAGCACCCACCACGCGCCACCAGACGTTCACGCTCGACGTGCTCGACCTGAACTACGTCTTCATGCCGTGGATATCGTCAACCTTCCACAAGGAGTACCTCGAGAGTGAGTCGAACCGCAACGCCATCCTTCGCTATAACTACGAAGACCTCTTCATCACCAAGATTGGCTTCGGATTTTCGCACGCTACTGACAACTTTGCCCTCAAGACCAACATCGAGACATCGGGCAACATCCTCAGCCTTGGCGCCAAGGCGCTTCGTGCCTCAAAGGACGAGCGTGGGCACTACCGTCTCTTCAATATCGCCTTTGCGCAGTATGTCAAGGGCGACATCGACCTGACACGCTCGTTCACCATCGACCGCAACAACCAGCTCGTGCTGCACTTCGCCCTCGGCATTGCCTATCCCTATGGCAACTCCACGGTGCTCCCCTTCGAGAAGCGCTACTTCTCAGGCGGCGCCAACAGTGTGCGTGGGTGGAGCGTACGCTCGCTCGGACCAGGAAAATACAAGGAGCACGACGGACGTATCAACTTCATCAACCAAACGGGTGACATGAAGCTCGACCTCAATGCTGAATACCGTTCAAAACTGTTCTGGAAGTTCAGTGGGGCTGCCTTTATCGATGCGGGCAATATCTGGACGCTGCGTGCCTACGACGAGCAACCTGGCGGCCAGTTCCGCCTGAAGGACTTCCCCTCGCAGCTCGCCGTCGGCTATGGCCTCGGCTTACGTCTGAACTTCGACTATTTCATCCTCCGCTTCGACCTGGGTATGAAGGCCGTCAATCCTGCCTACGAGGACGACGACCGCCACTTCCCCATACTTCATCCTCGCTTCAGCCGTGACTACGCCTTCCACTTTGCCGTGGGAATGCCGTTCTAAAAAGGGTTGAAGCATCAGCAGTCGAGTTTACCACCCGAAGACATTAAGCCGTGCGGCTGAGTACCACTGCATGCGACTGATGGTTTTGTTCAGTTGGTCGAAGAACAGGTTATAGTTGCCATCTTGCGGCACAAACATGCTCACTCCACCATAACGCTCTTCAGTCACATCGAAAGTGAATTTCACATGATTAGCCATCCAACGCTTCGCCATTGTCTTGTAGACCACGGCTTTGTCAAAGGCGCGTCGCCACTCCTGATAGTCGTTGTCGGAAGCATGGCGCAGGATGAAGTCGTTCATGTCGAAGAACGCCCGGTCGTAGTAGTAGATAAGGCCGCTGACGTCGGGGTAGCTCATCTCCGATGCAGGCAGGAACGTTGAAAGCACAGTGTGAGTGGCTGCTGCAAGGTCGTCGAGCTCGCTGGTCTTCACTACCGACAAGGGTTCGCGGTAGTTGTAGATCGACTGTGCGTAGTAGGCATCGACAATGGCTTTGTAGAAGTCGTTGCCAGTGCCGAAGAGCGCAGGAACCACGGTCTGATAGGGTGCACCATCGCTAGGAATCTCGGCTGCAGAGGCGATGATGTAGTCGGCGACGTTACGCAACTCGTAGTCGACCTCGATGCACTGCAGGCAGCAGCAGTCGGCAAAGATATAGGCCAGCTTGGGCAGACGTGACAGTGCACGCGCCATGTCGGGAATCTGCATCCACGTCGTGCTGTGCTCAATGGCGTAAGCCTTTCGCGGGCCTCGGCTCGCTGCCACTCCCGTGAATTCCCAGCCGGTGGCATGTCCCCAAAGCACCAGACCGTAGCTCTCAGCCTTGTATCTATTGACAATCCATGTCAGCACGTCGCCCATCACTGTGGCGTCGGACGAGTTGAGCGACTCATCAAATTGGTGTACGCGTGTAGTGTCGCCTTGAGCTATCTCGAGGATATAGGGCTTCTCGTTAGGATTATCGATGAATGCCACGACCTTTTGGTCACGCGTCAGGGATTCCGTGCCTTCTATCATCTCACGGACGTCCGACCGTTGGCCGAGATAAAATCCGCCTGTGTTGTCGTTGGCCATGTAAACCATGACGATGCGCTCGTAGGTGCGATCATCGTCATCGTGGCATGAGGTAAGCAGGCAGAGGGCTGCTAAGATTGTTAAGAATTGCTTCATCTTTCTAAATTTGTTGCAAAGTTACGGTTTTTTGCCCGAAAAATGCTAACTTTGCACCTCAAATTTGCATTGTATGAAAAAATTTTTGTTTTTTTGCCTTTTCATCGCGCTGCTACCGGCTGTCAGTCGGGCGCAGATTAACCCCTATTTGTGTTGTGAGGACACGTGTCGTCACGTCCACGGCATCGACATGAGCCATTATCAGGGAGAGGTGTTCTGGCAGACAATTGGCGACAATACCAACATGGCTTACGTCTATCTGAAGGCTACGGAGGGCGGCGACCGCATCGATCCGCGCTACGAGCGCAACATCGACCTGGCTCACCGCCACGGCCTGAAGGTGGGGTCGTACCACTTCTTCCGTCCGAAGACCAACCTGCAGAAGCAGCTCCAGAACTTCAAGACGCAGTGCCTGGCATGCGAGCAGGACCTCATTCCCATGCTCGACGTCGAGACCACCGGTGGCCTGGAGACGAAGGAGTTCTGCGACTCGCTGTTCAAGTTCCTCCAACTTATGGAGGAGGCCTATAACCAGAAACCGCTGGTGTACACCTATCGCAACTTCTACAACAAACACTTGCAGCAAAAGCTCGACGATTACCAGCTGATGATTGCGATGTATACCGACACCATCCCCGTGCTGGCCGACCATCGCGACTACACACTCTGGCAATACACCTGCAAGGGGCGTATCGTCGGTGTGAAGGGCGACGTCGACAAAAGCCGCTTTGTCGGTCGTCACCGTATGAAGGAAATTAAGTTCATCAGGTAACTACTCAAGTTTCGCACGTGCGAAACTTTAAGAAGTTGAGGAGATGAGGAGATGAGGAGGTAAAGTAGAAGTTGAGGAGTTGAGGAGTTGAGGAAATGAGGAGGTAAAGTAGAAGTTGAGGAGATGAGGAGGTAAAGTAGAATAGATCTATTCCCCCATAAACCGCTCCTTTTGCTGGCGCAGAGGTATTCTACTTTACCTCCTCAACTCCTCAACTACCCATCTCCTCATCTCCTCAACTCCTCATCTCCTCATCTCCTCATTTCCTCATTCAATACTCAAACGTGCCATACTCGCTCTTGATGGTGAGCGAGCGAGGACCTTCGTCGATGTGTCCCACCACTTGTGCGTCGATATTGAACGACTGTGCAATGTCAATGACCTGCTGTGCCACCTCTGAGCGGACGTAGATCTCCATGCGATGGCCCATGTTGAACACTTGGTACATCTCGCGCCAGTCGGTTTGCGAGCTGTCGTGGATGATGCGGAACAACGGCGGAATGGGGAACATGTTGTCCTTCACCACGCGGCAGTTGTCACCCACGAAGTGGAGCACCTTTGTCTGGGCACCGCCCGTGCAGTGCACCATGCCATGAATCTCAGGACGCAGCTCGTCGAGCACCCGCTTGATGACAGGAGCGTAGGTGCGGGTGGGGGAGAGCACCAGCTGGCCGATGTCGGGGAGGACATTTGCTTTGCCTTTTGAAGCCTCATTAAAGGGGTCGGTTAGGCGGTGACGCCCACTGTAGACAAGCTCGTCGGGGACAGCATGATCGAAACTCTCAGGATAACGCTCAGCCAGATACTTAGCGAAGACATCATGACGTGCAGAGGTAAGCCCGTTGGAGCCCATCCCACCATTGTAACGGTGCTCGTAGCTGGCCTGTCCTGTAGACGAGAGGCCCACGATGACGTCGCCTGGCCGGATGTTGGCATTGTCGATGACGTCGGCACGCTTCATACGGCAGGTAACGGTAGAGTCGACAATGATGGTGCGCACAAGGTCGCCGACATCGGCAGTCTCCCCGCCTGTTGGCCAAATACCGATGCCCATGTCGCGCATCTGCTGCAGCAGCTCGTCGGTGCCGTTGATGATAGCCGAGATGACCTCGCCAGGAACCAACAGCTTGTTACGACCGATGGTACTCGACACGAGGATGTTGTCGGTGGCACCCACGCAGAGCAGGTCATCGGTGTTCATGACGATGGCATCCTGGGCGATGCCTTTCCATACCGACAGGTCGTTGGTCTCGCGCCAATACATGTAGGCTAACGACGACTTGGTGCCAGCACCGTCGGCGTGCATAATGTTGCAATACTCAGGGTCGCCGCCAAGGATGTCAGGAATAATCTTGCAAAAGGCCTGAGGATAGAGCCCCTTGTCGATGTTCTTGATAGCGGCATGCACATCTTCTTTGGCGGCAGACACGCCGCGTTGCATATAGCGATTGTTCATGGTTTGTGGTTTTGCTTTTTTACTTTTATTTCATGTTTCGTTTACCTCCTTACTCCTTTACTCCCTTTACCTCCTTACTCCCCATCTCCTTACCAATGGCTGGTAGAACCACCACCGCGAGAGCCACCGCCATGGTAGCCGCCACTCCTATGACTGCTGCTACTGTAGCTGCGACTAGAACTGTGATAACTTCTGCTACTGCTGTAGCTGTTGCTGCTGCCATAATTGCCATAAGCATTGCTGGCGTAGGCGGTCGCCGAAGGCAAGAGCGTATCGTAAGCCCAAGGGCCATTATTCACACCTAAGGGAAGTATCGAGTCACGTTGCCGCTTGACGAAGTTCCAAAGCACCAGAAGTACAACGCTCCAGATTAAGGAACCAAACGCGACAGGGACCTGCATGAGCCCGATCTTGTCTTCGTCAGACATGGAAGGCTTTGTAGGCACATGGACAACGGGCATGTCTTTGTGCGACAGCAAGCTGTAGCATGCATCAGTCAGGGCCTTCAAGCCCTCGTTGGGCATGTCTAGCTTCATGAAAGGTACCAGGTACTCGTCCTGCAGCCGTCGCGTCTCGATATCGGTGAAGTCGGCCTCCAAGGCGTTGCCCGTGTGAATGCGGGCATGGCGGTCGTCGACAGCAAGGACAATGACAAGCCCACGGTCGTCCTTGCCAATGCCATAGCGGTCGAAGAGGTCTTGGGCAAAGCGGAACACGTCGCCATTCTCTACATGGCGCACGGCGATGACGGCACTCTCAATGCCCAGTTCATCGTCCATCAGTAGCATGGTATGGTTGATGGCTGCCTCGGTCTCAGCAGTCAGTACGCTGTCAGGGTTCGAGACGTACAGTGAGCCATCGCTCAGGTGAGGAAGCTCGATGGTGGCTGCCGACCACCCCTCAGCAGGCCCTTTGTTGGACTTGCCAAACTCCATGGCACCGAAGTTGAAGAAGAGTACAAAAGCCAAGGCCATCACTGCTAGCACTGATAAGATGCGGATGACCCACTGTTTTGGCAACGTGTTGGTGGGAATCTTCTCCAGCCACTCATCGCAGAGAGCTTGCTCTCGCTGACGGCACTCACGGTCGATGTTGCTGCCCTGTGTGCCATATTCTGCCTGTAGCATGCGGAACGCTTTGCCCTGTTTGCTGTCTTGAATCTTCTCCCTCAGAAGGTGCATGGCGGCATAGTTTATGCCAGCGGTGTTCTGGACATCCAACTGTTGTCGTGCTTCTTTCTTGAGGGGGCGCACCTCGCTTTCATACTGTTCGCCCAGCTTGTTGGACTGCTGCTGGAATTCGGCACGAATAGCTCTCGACGCTTGTCTGAAGCCTTTAATGTCGATGCCTTGGTAGATGTTGTAGGCCAGGAAGCCCACAAGCCCGAGCAGCAGTAAGGTAACGACAAGCGTGCTCCACGTGACGGTGCTCACCATCTCAGGCGAGCCATACGTGATGCCAGCGCCCGCAGCAATGATAACCACGAGGCTGAGGACTAGCAGTCCTAAGCAGCCCAAGCCACAGCCCTTTGCGTATGATTGATAGTCAGTCATTGCTCACCGTAGCGCTGATTATTGAATGACGTCGCGCAGAATGCCAGTGTCAGGATTCTTCATGGCGCCTTCTTCAGCCTCGAACTTCACCATTTTGTCGAAACCGAACATACTGGCGAAGAGCGTGGCAGGGAACGAGCGTATCTTCGTGTTGTATTCCTGCACGGCCGTGTTGTATCTTAGGCGTGCCTCGTTACAGCGGTTGTTCGAGCCTTCAAGCTGCACCTCCAGGTTCTGGAAGCGAGGGTTGGCATCCAGCTCAGGGTACTCTTCCTTGATAACCATGAAGCGCCCCAGTGCACTGTTCAGTTCACCTTGTGCTTTGGCAAATGCTTCCATCTGCTCAGGAGTGGCGTGAGTGGGGTCGATGGTCACCTGCGAGGCACGGGCACGGGCGTTGATGACGTTCTCGAGTGTCTGCTTGTTGTACTTCACGGCGAGCACCAGTTCGTCGATGGTGTTACCGATGAGGTCGGAGCGTCGCTGATAGGCCGACTCGACATTCGCCCATTCCGTAGTGGCAATTTCCTGCTTTTTGACCATGCCGTTGTAAACGCCAACGACCCACATAGCAACAATAATGATGAAAAGAACGATGGCGCCGAAGCAGCCGAGTGCGATGAATTTCTTGTTCATAACTGTTAGTTGTTTATTAGTTGAAGATTTGATGTTGTTTCTAATTCTTAGCAGACGCCAATGCGCCACCTTCTGGCCTTGCATGACGGGTGTTAACGTGGCCAATGCTATCGATTGCGAGAATGACTCACCAGCTTGAGGTAGCACCGCCACCGCCAGAGCCGCCACCGCTATAGCCACCACTGTAGCCGCCACCGCTGTAGCCGCCATACGACGACCCACCACCGCTGAACAGTCCACTATGACTGCTGCCACCACTGCCGCCACGCCGTCGGCCTGACGAGTTTGAAGTGCGGTCGGAGAGCCACCAGAAGTAGTCGTCGGTATAGACCCACGCTCCTATGAGCAGCAGTATCAGCAGCGGGCTGATAAGCAGGTAGGTGCACAATGAGTCCTCCATGTCAGCAAGGGCGTTAGGTCGCATCAGGGGTGTCACGACAGGACTGTCGACAACCTCGTCGCCCGCCTCGTTGTTTTTCAGAAGGGCGAAGATGGCATTGGCCCAGCAGAGCATGCCTTCGTCGGGCTGCTCGCTGCGCATGTAGGGCAGCAGGTAGTCATGCTGCAAGCTCGAACAATCTGTATCGGTGAGCTCGTCCTCAAGGGCGTAGCCAGTGTGCGTGCGTACCAAGTGGTCAGCGTAAGCCAGCACCATCACCAGTCCGCGGTCGTTCTTGCCAATGCCGTACTGGTCGAAAAGTGACTGCGCAAACTTGTAGATGTCTTTATCCTCGACGCGCTGGACGACAACGACGGCACTTTCAATGCCGAGTTCATCGTCAAAGCGGCGCATCAGACGGTTCAGACTGTCTTCAGTAACACTTGTGACAACGCTGTCAGGGTTCGAGACGTAGCGAGCGCCGTCTTTCAAGTGGGGCAGCTCAATGGTGCTGGCCGTCCATGCCTGTGTTGTGGCTAACAGCTGCTGGTAAGCCGCTTTCTGCTCAAGCTCCTGTTCGGCCTGCATGTCTGACACACGAAAGAATGACTGGATGATGATTGTGGGGATGGCGAGGAGTCCTGCCCATAACACACACTTCCACAATGAGCGAACAGCCCTGAACCTCAGCGGCATCAGGTGCTTCCACTTATAATAGTCGGCAGCGCTCTTGGGCTTCACCTTCAGACGCTTTCTGATGGCGTCCTTCACCTCATTATCGCGCTTGAGAGCGTACATCAGGACACAACCGATGACGAATCCTACAACGACGACAATACTCAAGGCCGTGACAATAGTCACGGGCGGAAACAAACGACCTACAAGACAGGCAACGACGATGACGCCGACGAAAGCGCCTATCTGCATCAGGCACGAAATCGTACCGCTACGTTCTTTCTCTTTACTTCCCACCATTCACTGTTCACTTTCCATCTCCTCCCCCTCGGGGAGGTCGGGAGGGGTTTACTTTTCACTGTTCACTTCCCATCTCCTCCCCTTCGGGGAGGTCGGGAGGGGTTTACTTATCACTTCTCTCTCCCTTCCCAGAATTCCCACGAGGCAAAGGCCTGCAACAGCAGCATCTCAAGCCCATTCTTCACCGTGGCGCCCTGCTCACGGCCCTTGCGCATGAACAGCGTTTCGTCAGGATTATAGATAAGGTCGTACAGAATATTGCGCTCGTCGAGGGCCTCATAGGGCAGCTGCGGACAAGTGTTCACCTTCGGCGACATGCCCAGTGGCGTGCAGTTTACAATGACATTGTACTCCCTGACAACTTCGGGCGTGATACGTTCGTACTGGATAGTGTCAGGACGCTCGTAGCGTGAGACATAGACATACTCGAGTCCTAACGACTTCAGTCCGTAGGCAATGGCACGCGCCGCTCCGCCAGTGCCCAGCACGAGGGCCTTCTTATGGTAAGACTCAAGCAGGGGCTCCATGCTCTGCACGAAGCCAATGACGTCGCTGTTATAGCCCCGCAGCCTGACATTCTTGCCATCGTGAACCACACGGATAACGTTGACCGCACCGATGGCCCTAGCCTCAGGACTGATATAGTCGAGGAAGGGTATGATTTTCTGCTTGTAGGGAATCGTGACGTTGAGTCCTTTCAGCTCAGGGTTCTGGCTGAGCACCTGGTTCAAGTCGTCGATGGAGGCAATCTCAAAGTTGATGTACTTCGCGTTGATACCCTCGTCAGCAAACCGCTGGTTGTGGTAGCTGATAGAGAACGAGTGGCCTAAAGGGTAGCCGATGAGTCCGTATTTGTCCATTGTCGTAATAACTTTTTGCTGATTGACGAGTGACGATTGGGGCTGCACAATCACTTGGCAGCAAAGTAGACCGTGCAGATGCCGAAGGTGAGCCGATGGAACGAGGCCTCACGGAATCCGGCATCGCGGAGTATCTGCACCATGCGCTCGCCCTGCGGGAAAGCCTCGATGGTGCGTGTCAGATAGGTGTAAGCGCTGCTGTCTTTCGACACGAGGCGTCCGTACAGGGGCAACACCGTGTGCGAATAGACATGAAACAGCTGCTTCATAGGGGTGCCGACGGGCGTTGTCAACTCGGCGATGCTCAGGTGCCCACCAGGACGAAGCACACGGCACATCTCACGCAGGCCAAGGTCCAAGTCGGCAAAGTTGCGGATGCCGAAGGCGGCAGTGACAGCGTCGAACGTTGCGTCAGGGTAGGAGAGGGCCTGACAGTCTTCACGCTCAAAGCTGATGACCTGCTGCAAGCCGGCGGCAACGACCTTCTGTCGTCCCACGTCCATCATCTTCTCGCTGATGTCAGCACCGATGAGTCGCCGTGGCTGCAGCATCCGCGCTGCCATGATGGCGAAGTCGCCCGTACCCGTGGCAATGTCGAGCATGTCCTGCGGATGGTAGGGCTCCAGCAGGCTGATAGCCTTACGCCGCCAACGACGGTCGATATTCCACGACAGTCGATGGTTCAGACGGTCGTAGGTTGGGGCGATGTTGTCGAACATCGTCTCCACCTGCTCGGTCTTCGAACCGTCAGCGGCGTATGGCTTTATCGTCTCCTGCGTATACATCTTATATCTTTAAGTAACCCATCACGTTCCGCTCGATGCGCTCAGCCAGGTCACCCTCGCAGGCCTCACGCTCGAAGCGCTCGCCAGTGATGTGCTCATAGAGCTCTATATAGCGTTCGCTGACGCTCAGGGCGTATTCGTCAGTAATCTCTGGCATCACCTGGCCAGGCTCGTTCATGAAGCCACGCTCAATGAGCCACTGGCGCACAAACTCCTTCGACAGCTGGCGCTGCGGCTCGCCTTTGGCTAATTTCTCCTCGTAGCCGTCAGCATAGAAGTAACGGCTGGAGTCGGGCGTGTGAATCTCGTCGATGAGTATCACCTTTCCGTCGCGCTTGCCAAACTCGTACTTTGTGTCGACGAGGATTAGGCCACGCTGGGCAGCTATCTCCTGGCCACGACGAAAGATGCGGCGCGTATAGTCCTCCATGACAGCATAGTCCTCAGCAGAGACGATACCCTGACTGATAATCTCTTCGCGCGAGATATTAAGGTCGTGTCCCTCGTCGGCTTTCGTCGTCGGCGTGATGATAGGCTCAGGGAAGCGCTCGTTCTCCTTCATGCCGTCGGGCAGGGGAACACCACACAGCATCCTGGCACCATTCTTATACTCGCGCCAGGCGGAACCTGTCAGTATGGAGCGGATGATCATCTCCACACGGAAGCCCTCACACTTCAGGCCAACGGTTACCATCGGGTCGGGCGTGGCCAGTTTCCAGTTTGGACAGATATCGGCAGTGGCGTCAAGCTGCTTCGCTGCTATCTGGTTGAGTACCTGGCCTTTAAAGGGGATGCCCTTGGGCAGAACCACGTCGAATGCTGAGATGCGGTCAGTGGCAACCATCACTAAAAGGTCGTCGTTAAGGTTATACACGTCGCGTACCTTTCCGTGGTACACGCTCTTCTGTCCAGGGAACTGGAACGATGTTGTTGTTAATGCTTTTGCCATAGCTAATTGTTGATTGATTGTAATTTGCCTGCAAAGATACTAATAATTATTGGAAAAGAAGAACACTTTGCCGACAAAACATGCAGAAAATGTTTTTTTCTTCAATTTTTTAGTAAAATGTTTGGCAGTTACAAAAAAAAGTCGTACCTTTGCACCCGCAAAACCAAAGGAGAGTTGGCAGAGTGATCGATCGCGCTGGACTCGAAATCCGGTATACCCTTTCCGGGTATCGGGGGTTTGAATCCCTCACTCTCCGCAAAGCCCCTGTAAGTCCCTGACTTACAGGGATTTTTATTTTTCAAGACTCAGGTAGTTACCCCATTGGGTTTAATAAGTCTTTCAAGTTTCGCAAGCTATGAAACGACGTTTTCATAACAGAAAACGACATTTTCATAGCAAGTTTGTAGTCGGTTTCCCAGCAAGAAACTGTTAATCAAACAACGAATGTCGGTTTCCTGCTGAGAAACCGATGGTTTCCTACGCAAGAAACCGATGGTTTCCTACTAGGATCCCATCAGGAAATGCCTTTTCCTGATTTCACTTGACAGTTTTCACCGGGTTAAACTGAATTGCTTGTCAACATCGTTTGCATCGTACTGAAAATCTTGTCACTCTGTGCCGTTGCTTCCTGAAAGACTTGACGGTTAGGAAAATATCGGA
>JAFPZD010000264.1 GCA_017417465.1 Prevotella sp.
CAAGTCGGCCAAGGTCATCGCCCACGATGCCTTCAGCACCTGCAGCAACCTGGAGACGCTGGTTATCGGCGACAACACCGAAACCATCGAGAAGGATGTCATCGAGAACTGCCTGTCGATGGGACAGATCGTGATGCTGTGCAAGGACAAGCCCAAGACCCACGAGAACGCGTTCCGCAACGGCGTCCCCGTCGGCTCGTTCGTCGTACCCAAGCGACTGAGGAACGCCTACAGCGGTGACGACCACTTCAACACCCGTGCTGCAGGCATGCAGGTGCTCTTCGAGGACGAGGCGGCCATGAGGGCCATGGCTGCTGCCGACGTCTACACGATGCTCGACCTGATGGTGCTCGGCAGCGTGGAGGGCATCGTCGAAGGCAATACCGACGTCACCACCCTGCGCGAGGCCATGCTGATAGCTGGAGCGGAGTCGCTCGGCGACCATTCCTTCGCCGGCATGAGCCAGCTCAGGGAAGCTGGTATTCCCTTTGGTTGCACAGCCATCACCCAGAATGCCTTCAAGGGCTGTTCGTCGCTGCTGAATGTCTATTCCGGCAATTCCGAACCGCCGACACTGGCTGCTGACGCCTTTGAAGACCTGCCTGAGAACTTCGTGGTGTTTGTGGTCGACTCGTTAGTCAGCCGCTATCGTGCTGCCTGGCCGCAGTATAAGGAGCACATTGGCTCATATAATCCGCAACAGAATGACATCTTCGAAGTCACGGTCACCGAACCCAATACGCTCGACAAGGCATTAGGACTCAACGTCACAATGAAGGACAACCACTATATCAAGAGCGTGGAAGGCAACTTCTGGGACTATTCGGCCCTGAAGATCAACGGTCCCATCGGCGGTAAGGATGTGGCATTGCTGCGTGTCATGGCTGGTCGCACCATCGAAGACGGCACGGCCATACCGATGGCATCATTGCGCTATCTCGACCTCTACGACGCCCGCATTGTGGCAGACCGCATCTACTATAATACCAAGAATGTGAACGACTATCTCATGGAGGACAATGCCCTTGGTACCAATATGTTCTGGCAGTGCGACGTGCTCGAGACACTAATTCTTCCGCGTACGGCGACGAAGATGGCCGATGAGGCCTGCTATGACATGGCCAACCTTGAGACGCTCGTTGTAGGCGACATGATGGACTACATCGACGACGATGCCTTGGGCGACCTGCCCAGTCTTGAGAACCTGGCATTCTTAGGACAGCAAGTACCCAGCTTCCACAGCGACGCCTTCACCGATCCTACGCTCTCCACCAACACGGCTCATCAGATACCGCATATCTATGTGCCTGCAGGAGCGTACGACAAGTATACCAACTCTTCCATACTGATAAAGCATTCGCAGGAGATCAAGGCTTCGTTTGACGATGATGCACTCTTCAGCATCCTGGCGCGGCATTCCGTATTCACCCCGGAGCAGATGAGCAATATCGACAACATCGACGGATGGTTCAGCGGCAACAGTGAAGTGGCCAACCTGGAACCGCTGGCCCGAAGCAGGGTCGATACCATTGCCAACGGTCAGTTCAGCAACATGCAGGCGCTGCAGCGTATCAAGCTGCCCGCTACCCTGGCGAGCGTCGGCAAGCAACTGCTGAGCGGCACGCCGTCGCTGAGATATGTAGATCTGAGAGACTGTACCAGCCTGGAACTGGAACATGCCGACGTAAGGGACGACATGGGTATGGCACAGGATGTGCTCGTCTATATGCCTGTCAGCACCAATGTCGGCAATGGGCTCAATCTAGTGTGGAGTCTTCCTGACGGCACGGCAACGTGCTCGGAATATATGCTCGACGATGCCAAGGATTATCTGGTGCCTGTCGCCTTCGATGCTGCAACGGCACGAACCAATCGCCTGGTTAAGAAGAGCGAACAGCCCTACACCGTCTGCCTGCCCTTCGACATGTGGGTACCTAATGGTATCAAAGCCTACCAACTGTCCGGACGCAGCGATGGTGAACTCGTATTCGCCCAAGTGTTAGGAACGATGAAGGCTTTTGAGCCTTATCTGATGATAGCAGAGATTGACGACGTAACGTTCTCGTCGGGTACAACGGTCACCATACCGATAAGCGACGGGGCTGCCTACGGTCACCAGCAGGATGCTGTTGGCTACTCCTTCCGCGGTTCGCTGAAGCAGATAGACAACAGCCGCGCCAACGAGTTGGGTGCCTACGTGCTGAACGACGATGGGCAGTGGCATCCCGTACTCTCGGACACCGAGGCACACAGCACTGTCACCATTCCTCCTTACCGCTGCTACCTGCTGCAGAGCCGTGTGGGCGGCACCCGTGCCTCCCTCGGCATGACGCTGGAGGATGCCAGCGGAGTCGAGCATCTGCGCACCATCGACAGCGACGGCACCGAGCGCGTCTATGACCTCTCAGGTCGCCGTATCGACGGAAACACAAAGGGTATTGTAATCAAGAACGGACGTAAAATCATTAATCAATAAGCGTCAATGAAGAATCTGAAGATAATGAGTGTGCTGCTTGGGGGCCTGCTGGCCCTCGGCAGCTTTCCCTCCTGCAGCAGC
>JAFPZD010000265.1 GCA_017417465.1 Prevotella sp.
ATAATATATATATTATATATAGTAATAATAAATTACTACTTCTTCTCTTTCTTTCTCCCTTTTCTTTGCTTATTTTCCATTCATTCCTGTCTCATTCCTGTCTACAAATAATAAACTTATTTTTTCAAATAAGTGCTACTTTTGTGACCCTCAAAAACATTCCTGTCTACAAGTTACTTTCCTACTTTCTGATTAGTGAAAATCCGTTAAAGGTAAGATTCTCCTCTAATTATTTGGTGTTTACAAGAAAAAAGCTTAACTTTGCCAACGAATTCAAGAGATGACGAAAAGAATGAACCGCCAAATGATGACACAACTCATCGCTGAGTACTTCAAGACGCAACCCGTCCTGAAGGCATGGCTCTTTGGCTCCTTTGCCCGTGGCGAGGAGCGCGAGGACAGCGACGTGGACCTCATCGTCGAACTTGACCACTCCCAGCCTTTCGGCCTGAAGTTCTTTGGCATGTGGGGTGAGCTGGAGCGCCTCTTGGGCCGTCCTGTCGATTTGGTCGTCGACCGCTCATTGGCTCCATTTGCCCGCGAAAGTGCTGACGTTGACAAACAACTGATCTATGAGAGAACCGCTTAAAGACAAGAACCGGCTGGAGCACATTCTGGAAGCCATCGAAATCATCATCGAGCGAACGTCGGGAATGAGCTTCGAGGATTTTACGGCTGACAAGGTCGTATATGGTGGCATCGTGTACTACACAATGATTATTGGCGAAGCCGCCTATAAGCTGAGTCGTGAATTCGTCGCAAGCCATCCGGAAGTTGCCTGGCAAGACATTGCTGACATGCGCCATCATCTCGTACACGGTTATTACCAAGTTGATAGCCGTATCGTATGGGATGTCGTTCAGCACGACATGGCACCCCTATGTAGCCAGATAAAGAAGCTGCTTACCGATACAGACTGGCAGCAGTGGGAAATGAAAGAAGCAAGTGTTGAATCATAAAAACTTAGGTTGGGTGTTTGCCGATACCTGGATAACGTAAGCGAAGTAATTGCTCACGTTTTCTATTGCTCTATTTGACGAATGAATTCTGCATATAAGTAATCTGCCAACCTGTCAGTCGTGTTGGCAGTTTGTTGTTTTGGCGCGATGTTTGCTGTTTCTGTTTTAGGATTATAATTCGTTTTCCATGCGGACATCACCCCATATAGGCCACTCGCATTTGGAGCAGATGAAGTTGATTTATGAGTTCATCTGCCGTTTTGACGTCTATAACCTTCTTTATGCCATCAATGGCAAGCAGCTTGATGAGGATGAGATTATTAGCCTGACGCTTGGCATTAAGGATTACAATGCTAAGCTGAGCAGGCAGAAGCACTATTTGTTCAGGTTCTGCAAGTCGTTTGCCAAGGAGTTCGCGCACGAAGACAACAACTTGGTGGATTCGTCGGTGAAGGTTACTTGGCGTATGCGCAGTGGGGTGGCATGCGTCAAGAAAGTGTTCAAGCGTTTTTGCAAAGTGTCGCGAAAGCAGTTGCCAGCGGGCACGCCCGATCCGCAAGCCATAGACCGCTCGCTTATTTGCTCACGGAACTATCAGTGTGAGCTTTACGGGCTGTCGTCCTATCCTGAGTGCGTGAAGGAATTGTTCTGTGAGATGCTGGAGTTTTACACGAACTTGAACGAATGCCTTGAAGAGGGTCTTCGAGCCTTGAAGGAAGAGCAACAGACGAAGGGCGATGCGCATAAGTGCTACGAAATCCTGAAGAAGTCATGTGAAAAGAGTAGGGAGGCTCAGTCGCACTTCATCGACGCTATCCAGAGCGACCCTGAGCTGCTGAAAATGGTGATGGCCAACAAGACGCTGTCGGGCGATGACGAGAACCCCGTTCTCAAGGACTATAAGCGTAACACTATGAGCAAGGAGCAGTTTGCTCAGCGCTATTATCACAATTGCTCGCCTAAGGATGTGGGCAAGATTACCATTTATGATGCCTATTCTGAAGTCTCTGCCGACCCTTCGCTGGGTTTTGCGAAGGTGGTTTTTGGCAACGACGAGCCGCGCATCCAGCAGATTAATTATGTGATTGAGCACTTTGACGAGCTGCTGCCCGAGAAGTGCAAGCGTGGCAAGATTCCTGCTGCGAATCTGCTGTTCTTCTACGAGTGGTGCCGTCCGCTTGTAGGTTTCGAGTCGTTCCTGAATTACTTCAACCGGCACTATGTGGAGCATGGTGGTAAATGGGGTACGATAGGCAAGTCGGCTCTTTCAGGTGCCCAGACCAAAGACACGGTTTGCAAGGACGGTTCGTTTAAGAAGGAGCGTACCAGGATGCTCGACAAACTAGCGTTGCTACTAAGCCAAAAGTTCCCTGAAGCAGGGACAGCTTCATAGACACCAGTCGATTTGGTGTCTTTTTTTTTGCCCTTTTGGCATTTACGTGTACTTGTCGCTGCAGCCCATGGTGTGGGTAATGCGTACACGTAAGCGTGTTCGTAGGGCGTTCGTGAACGTGACAGGGCGTTCGTGTATGGTTGAAAACACACGAAACGGGCGTTCGTGACCACGTTGCCCTATTACGTGTACGGAGCACGTTTCCGGGCGTACACGAAACTGTGTGATTTGTCGGTTTATTAGTGTATAAGTGCCTTTCTTTTAGCTGTTTAAGAGTCCACCTATTCCTTTGGGACTTTGCGAAAACGTTCGTACCTTTGCAGTGCAGTTCCGAAATGTCGGGCTGTGGTGCTGAATTGTCAATGCGCGCAAATCTGGCTTTTGAGCATCGAGACGCGTCTCATCTTTTATTATTTTATTAACATCAAAAAAAACAAAAAGATGATGACTAGCATTCTTCGTGTAGTGTCACAAACTGGTGTGACCTACGTTCCCTCGCAGAAGGCAGAGGGTGGCCAACTGGCCAAGTGTGTGGTCCGACTCAAGGAGTTGGGCGGTAAGTACGAGAACGAGTTCATTGCGACTCTTCTTGGTAATCTCGCGGGTTGCGTGTTTCACGCTGACGATCTGGTGATAGCCACGCTGCGTTTCCAGGTTCGTGACGTGAACGGACAGCAGTATCAGGACATCGTTGCCCAGAACCTTATTAAATTAAATATGTAGTATGGAACAGACGACGATGAACAACAAGCCCAAGCCCCGCCGTGTGCGGGGTACGGGCACCTACGTGGGCGATGAGTTTACGTTTACGCCTTACGAGCAGGGTGAGCCTGCACAGCGCAATGTGAAGGCTTGCCGCGGTGGCAAGACTTACGAGACGAGCAGTGCCAAGTCTCCCTTGCGTGTGGCCTACCTGACGTGTCCGGCCGATGCTGCCGACCCTTGGAGCGAGTTCACTGGGCAGTTGCAGCGCCTTGGCATCAAGCCTCAGAAGGAGCATGCGTTGCCTGCCAGGCAGCGTCTGGTGTCGGAGGGTGGCATGGAGGTCTACCTGAACCAGAAGGAGGGTGTGCTGACTTACCAGGGCACCATCGACCTTGGCCACTCGTACAACTGGCAGTCGGAGGTGATGCGCCAGCTGCAGGTGATCGTCAGGACACTGCCCGGTGACGAGAAGTTCAAGAAATTTATTAACAAAATCAAAAAGGAGATCCAACAACATGTTTAGAATCACTTATCAAGTACGCACCTATCTGCCGATGGCGCAGATGGGCCTGGAAGAGTGGCAGCAGTGCCTGCGCAAGGCAGGACCCATCGTGAAGCGCATCAGGGAGGTGCTCAAGGCCATTGCCACGGGCAAGACGCAGGGCTGGGAACTGGCGCAGGACTTCCAGCAGTGGCTGGCCGACGAAGAGCTGAAGCTGGAGCGCGATGGCAAGCCCGGGAAAGCAGTTGCCCTGCGTGACCCTAAGAACATTGCCGAGGCGCTGAAAGGCTTTGCCGCGGGGCTTAAGACGACGCTGCCGGGCGCTTGCTTCCAGGCCTCGGACTTCGCCGTGAGCATGGGCACTAAGAAGTACAACAAGGGTCGTCGTGACCGCTGGCGTGAGATGCGCTATGCCTACCTGAACGGTCTGGTGGTCATCGATGCCGACCACGTGGGCGATGCCCGCGAGCTGTTCGGGCGCCTCAAGTCGCAGTTCGACCTGAAGGCTGAGGGCATCCTGCTGGTGTATGTCTCGGCGAGTGGCGATGGCCTGAAGCTTGTGTTCCGTGCTCGCAAGGAGTGGGGCAACCTGATCTGCCAGCAGTACGAGATGGCCTCGCGGCTTGGCATCCTGGACTACGTGGACGATTCGTGCAAGGACAGTTCACGGCTGAGCTTCCTGACGGGGGCTGACGATGTGCTCTACTGCGATGCCGAAACTTTATTTGAAAGTAGTAAGAAGTAGTAAGAAGTAGTAAGAAGTAGTTAGAAGTCGATAGATTTGATGCTACGACACATTTAAAGGAGTATTTAAATAATGCAAACAGAAATTATTAGGACAGAGTACGACCTCCAGTATGGAGAGCGTTATCGACAGGCACCAAAGGGCGATTCGTCGCCCTTGGTGCAGAAATGGATTGACTTTGAAGCCCAGCGCAAGGCGTCACGCCGCATGTCCAACACAGCGACGCCTGTGGCTGACAGTGCCAAGACAACGACGCCTGTGGCTGAAGGTGCCAAGGCAACGACGCCTGACGTGAGCGATGGGAATGCCGTGGTAGCGGCACCGACGAGCAGCACCGTGACGTTTACTGAGCGCGACGAAGCCCTTATCAAGGCGTTCAACGCGCACTATGGCCCGTCGCTGCCTTCGGGCAAGCGCCATCCGCGGTTTACCGAGGAGACGTCGCACTGGCTGTGCTGGGTGACCGACAACGACCCTGAGAAGGCTATTGCCATGGCCCAGCGCCTTGACTGGGTGAAGGACTGGAAACCGAATGCGGGCGAGGTGGAGGACCTGATTGCCACGGCTTCGAAGAAGAAGCTGCTGGCGCGCTGTCCCAAGGCCCTCAGGGAACTGCTTGAGAAGGTCGACGCCGACAGCGACATGGCGAGCGTTCAGTCGGCAAACCCCGACGAAGACCTGCCCATGAAGGAGTGGATCGACAGCATCGAGGGCTTCTTCGACACCTATCCCTGCCTGCGTGAGGTCTGCGAGCCTCACCCCCGGCGCCTGTGGCCGTTCCTGTTCTTCGCGTCGGCAGCCCTGTTCGGGACGCTGATGACGCTGTGCCACTGGTTCTTCTACGATCGCCCTGAGAAGCGTCGCCGACTGAACTACAACGTGATGGGCATTGGCGACCCTGCCAGTGGCAAGGGGGCTCTGGAACGCATTGCTGACCTGCTGACCGAACCCATTGCCCAAGCCGACCAGTTGGCCACTGACGCCCTGAACGCCTGGAAAGACGAGCAGCAGACGAAGAGCTCGAACAAGGACAAGACGTCGAAGCCTAAGGGCGTGGTTCGCCTGCACGGTGCGCGTACGTCGAACAACGTGTTTATCAACGACACGATGAATGCGTGGGCAGAGGTCGACGGCGAGCGCATACAGATGCACATGCTGACGGTTGACACTGAGGCGATCAACTCCATCAAGCTGCAGAAGGGCGGCTCGTGGATTGACAAGCAGGTGATGGAAATCAAGGCGTGGGCTAACGAGAAGGACTCGCAGCAGTATGGCAATGTTGACTCCGTGACAGGCTTCTTCCAGGTGTTCTGGAATCAAGTCAGGACCTGCACGCCACCGGCCTTGAAGGTGCTCTGCAACGAGCGGAACTTTGGCACGGGCTATCCCACGCGCCTGTCGGTGATTCCCGTGCTGGGCACTGGCTTCAAGATGATAGAACTGCGAAGCCAGAGTCCGAAAGCCCTTGAGGCTGACGAGACCCTGCGGCAGTGGGCCTACAGGATGGACAAGCGTCGTGGTGAGCTGCCCCTGTGGCCGCTTGTGGAGTACTGCTGGCACTGGACGAACGACCACATGGAGATTGCCGCGTTCAACAACGACCGTGCCGACGAGCTACTGCTAAAACGCATCTCGCAGACCAGTCTGTGCATTGCCGCGCCTTGGGTCGACATGCGCCACTGGGAGGAGCGCGAGGCAAAGGGGTCGTATGAGGTCGACGACGTCGACAAG
The DNA here is from genome assembly GCA_017417465.1 of Prevotella sp. GTDB lineage: Bacteria > Bacteroidota > Bacteroidia > Bacteroidales > Bacteroidaceae > Prevotella. Next base: position 6,036 of record JAFPZD010000265.1, read on the forward strand.
GCGCTGATGGGCCTGGTCATCGACATCCAGTATCGCACGCAGCAGCACTACTTCGGTGAGCTTGCCCGCAACTACTTTGACGAGCAGATGAAGGATGCCACCCTGTTCCGCAGGCGCACCACCCGTTTTGAGCAGTGCTACCTGAAGCTGCCTGAGGTGTTCACCACCGAGCAGTTCACGAAGGTGTTTGGCTACTCCAATCCGCATTCGGCAGCCAAGACCATCGACAGGTTCATCAAGGACAAGTGCATTGAGCGCACCCAGCGCGGCGAATACCGCAAGCGGGTGCAGAGCATCAGTTGAAGTGCATAGAGGTGGAGGGGGAGCTGTTTTTACCCCCTCCTCTACTTTTTTGAAGTAGGAAAGTAGGAAAGTAACTTGTAGACAGGAAGGGATTTTGGAGTTAGGAGTTAGGAGTTAGAAGTTGGGAGTTAGGAGTGACATATAACCCAAAGGCGGACGATATAAAAGATGAATGGCAGGATGGCCCCAATGTGAGTAGCTTTCGTGTAGCTTTCAAAAAAGGTTAACAGATTTGGTGGTTTCGGAAATTCTTCGTACCTTTGCACCCCGATTGAAAATAGAACCGTAAAACAACGATAAAGAAACGTATGGCAAAGCGATTCGCCGAACATAACGGCTTGAACCTGACACAGGTGAACAAAGAGATTCTGGAGAAGTGGATGGATGAGGACATCTTCCACCGCTCGGTTGATGAGCGTGAGGGCTGTCCGCAATTTATTTTCTACGAGGGTCCTCCCTCTGCCAACGGTCATCCAGGCATTCACCACGTGCTGGGTCGCGCGCTGAAGGACGCCTTCAACCGCTACAAGACGATGCAGGGCTTCCAGGTGAAGCGCAAGGCAGGCTGGGACACGCACGGACTGCCCGTTGAGCTGAGCGTGGAGAAGTCGCTGGGCATCACGAAGGCTGACATCGACAACCCTGACTCGCCCCGCTACATCTCTACCGAGGAGTATAACCAGAAGTGCCGTGAGAACGTGATGGCCTACACGCAGGAGTGGCGTGACCTGACGGAGCGCATGGGCTACTTCGTGGACCTTGACCACCCGTATATCACCTACGACAACAAGTACATCGAGACGCTGTGGTGGCTGCTGAAGCAGCTCTACACGAAGGGTCTGCTGTATAAGGGCTACACCATTCAGCCCTATAGCCCTGCCGCTGGCACGGGCCTGTCGAGCCACGAGCTGAACCAGCCGGGCTGCTACCGCGACGTGAAGGACACGACGTGCACGGCGCTGTTCCGGATGAAGAACCCGAAGCCCGAGATGACGGGGTGGGGCACTGCCTACTTCCTGGCATGGACGACGACGCCGTGGACGCTGGCTGCCAACTCGGCGCTGTGCGTGGGTCCGAAGATTGACTATGTGGCTGTGGAGACTTATAACCCCTATTCGGCCAAGCCTATCACCATCGTGATGGCTGCTGCGCGCCTGGGTGCCTATCTGGCTCCTGAGGGCGAGATGACTGACGGGGGCGAGATGCCCGAGTACAAGAAGGGCGAGAAGTTCATGCCCTACCGTATCGTGGGCCGCTACAAGGGTACGGACCTTGTGGGCATGGAGTACGAGCAGCTGATGCCTGCCATCAAACCGATGGGTGAGGCGTTCCGCGTCATCCCCGGCGACTATGTGACGACTGAGGATGGTGCCGGTATCGTGCACATTGCCCCGAACTTCGGTGCCGACGATGCCTTTGTGGCCAAGCAGGCAGGCATCTGCCCGATCGTGCTCATCGACAAGAAGGGCAACGAGCGCCCGGTGGTGGACTTGCAGGGCAAGTACTACCCGATTGAGGACCTTGACCCTGACTTTGTGCGCGACTATGTCAACGTGGACGAGTGGCAGAAGTTTGCCGGGCGCTACGTGAAGAATGCGTACGACGAGCACCTCACCGACAAGGACGAGACGCTCGACATCAGCATCTGCATGGACCTGAAGGCTCAGGACAAGGTGTACAAGATTGAGAAGCACGTGCACAACTACCCGCACTGCTGGCGCACGGACAAGCCCGTGCTCTACTATCCGCTGGACTCGTGGTTCATCAGGAGCACGGCGAAGAAGGAGCGCATGTCGGAGCTGAACAAGACCATCGGCTGGCATCCTGAGTCGACGGGCACGGGACGCTTTGGCAACTGGCTTGAGAACCTGAACGACTGGAACCTGTCGCGCTCGCGCTTCTGGGGCACGCCGCTGCCCATCTGGCGCAGTGAGGAGGGCGAGGAGAAGTGCATCGGCAGCGTTGAGGAGCTGTACAACGAGATTGAGAAGGCTGTCGCTGCGGGCGTCATGGAGAAGAACCCGCTGAAGGAGAAGGGCTTCGTGCCCGGCGACATGAGCCAGGAGAACTACGACCGCATTGACCTGCACCGCCCCTATGTCGACTATATTAAATTGGTGAGCGACAGTGGCCAGCCCATGAAGCGTGAGAGCGACCTCATCGACGTGTGGTTCGACTCGGGCGCCATGCCCTATGCCCAGCAGCACTATCCGTTCGAGAACCGTGAGATGATTGACGAGGGTAAGGCTTTCCCCGCTGACTTCATCAACGAGGGCGTCGACCAGACGCGTGGCTGGTTCTTCACGCTGCATGCCATCGCCACGATGGTGTTCGACTCGGTGTCGTTCCGCAACGTCATTTCTACGGGCCTTGTGCTCGATGCGAAGGGCAACAAGATGTCGAAGCGCGTGGGCAACGTGGTGAGCCCGTTCGAGATGATCGATAAGTTTGGCTCGGATGCCGTGCGCTTCTACATGATGACCAACTCGGAGCCTTGGGACAACCTGAAGTTCGACCCGGAGGGTGTGGACGAGGTGCGCCGCAAGTTCTTCGGAACGCTGTATAACACCTATTCCTTCTTTGCGCTCTATGCTAACGTCGATGGCTACGAGCCATCCGTTGAGTCTGTTGCTGTAGTACAGCAACAAACGGAACGGCCTGAGATTGACCGCTGGATACTGTCGTGCCTGAACACGCTGGTGAAGCGGGTGACTGCCGAGATGGAGAACTACGACCCGACGCGTGCCGGGCGCATGATTGACGCCTTCGTCAACGACGACCTGTCGAACTGGTATGTGCGCCTGAACCGTAAGCGCTTCTGGGGCAAGGAGATGGATGCCGACAAGCGTTCGGCCTACGACACGCTGTACACGTGCCTGATGACTGTCAGCAAGCTGCTGGCACCGTTCTCGCCGTTCTATGCCGACCAGCTGTATCGTGACCTGGGTGGTGCCTGCGTGAGCGTGCATCTCGACAGCTTCCCCACATGGGACGAGAGCCTGATTGACAGTGACCTGGAGGCCCGCATGGAGATGGCCCAGAAGATTACGTCGATGGTGCTTGCCCTGCGCCGCAAGGCTAACCTGAAGGTGCGCCAGCCCCTGAGCCGCATCATGGTGCCTGCCACCGACGAGCAGCGCCGACACATCGATGCCGTGAAGAAGCTCATCCTGAGCGAGGTGAACGTCAAGGAGCTGGAATTTGTTGAAGGACAAGGTCTTTTGGTGAAAAAGGTAAAGTGTAACTTCCGCACCATGGGTAAGAAGTTCGGCAAGCTGATGAAGGCTGTCGCTGCCGCTGTAGACCAGCTCTCGCAGGAGCAGATTGCCGAGCTCGAGCAGAACGGCACGCTTGCCATCAGCGTCGATGGACAGGAGCTGACCGTTGAGGCTGTCGACGTGGACATCATCAGCGAGGACATCCCCGGATGGCTCGTTGCCAACGAGGGTGCGCTGACTGTGGCCCTTGACATCGAGCTCACCGACGAGCTGCGCCAGGAGGGCATGGCCCGTGAGCTGATCAACCGCATCCAGAACCTGCGCAAGGACGGTGGCCTGGAAATCACCGACCGTGTGAGCATCGTTGTCAGTCCGCAGGCTGAGGTTGACAAGGCAGTCGAAACGTTTGCCGACTACATCAAGACGCAGGTGCTTGCCGACGCCATCACCGTGGCTCCCAACGAGGGTGTGGAGGTAGACTTCGACGACTTCAAACTGAACATAACCATAACAAAGAACTGATATTAACTTAATTGGATTACTATCTATGGCAGAAAAGACCCGCTATTCTGACGAGGAGCTGGAAGAGTTCCGTCAGATCATTAATGAGAAACTGGCCTTAGCCAAGCGCGACTATGAGATTATGATGGCCACGCTCACCAATCAGGACTCAAATGATGTCGATGACACATCGCCAACATACAAGGCTCTTGAGGAAGGCAGTGAGGCCCAGTCGAGAGAAGACCTGATGAAGTTTGCCGCTCGTCAGCAGAAGTTCATCCAAGGCTTGCAGGCCGCGCTGGTACGTATCGACAACAAGACGTACGGCATCGACCGCATTACCGGACAGCTCATTCCCAAGGAGCGTCTGCGCGCCGTGCCACACGCTACGCTGAGCGTCGAGTCGAAACAGCTGGAGAAGCAGAGGAGGTAGAAACCCCTCCCGGCCTCCCCGAAGGGGAGGAGATGCCTCACGGGGTACCCAGGAGGAGGGAAGGGGGAGTGAATAGTGGATAGTGAATAGTGAATAGTGATAAGTGTGAAGTGAAGAATCAGAAACCTATCATAACACGTGGGTGGATGGCGGTGCTGATAGTCATCGCCGTCCTGCTCATTGACCAGGCCATCAAGATCTGGGTGAAGACTGGGATGACGCTGCACGACAGCATCCGCGTCACTAACTGGTTTTACATCTCGTTCATCGAGAACAACGGCATGGCCTACGGCATGCAGTTAGGCTCGAAGCTGCTGCTGTCGCTCTTCCGTGTGGCTGCCATTGGCGTGCTGGCATGGTACATCTGGCAGCAGGCGCGGCAGAAGGCTCGCTGGGGCTACGTCGTCTGTCTGGCGTTTATCCTGGCAGGCGCTGCTGGCAACCTGATCGACTGCATGTTCTACGGGCTTTGCTTCGATGCGTCGACGCCTGTCCACGTCAGCTCGTATGTGGGCTTTGGAAATGGCTATGCCCCCTTCCTGATGGGAAAGGTTGTCGACATGTTCTACTTCCCACTGATTGTCACCACGTTTCCTGACTGGTTCCCCATCTGGGGTGGTCAGGAGTTCATATTCTTTAGCCCGGTGTTCAATTTCGCTGACGCTTGCATCAGCGTGGGCGTCGTGGCGCTGATACTGTTCTTCCGAAAGGAGATTAGCACCATTGGCCGCTCGAAAGACGAGCAGCAGGAGGGTGCAACTGCCGACGAAGCAACAGGCGCACCAATCAATGAGGGGGGGGAAGTGAAGTGTGAAGTGTGAGCACGATGAGAAGGGTCTGTTGTCTGATAAGCCTTGGAGTGCTGCTCTTGGTAGGCTGTAAGCCCGGAACGCCGAAGCAGTACATTCAGCCCGACGAGATGGAGGACATCCTCGTCGACTACCACTTGGCGCGTGGCCTGGCCCTGCAGGAGGGTACTTCTGACTACAAGCAGGCACTCTACGTTCAGGCCGTGCTCCATAAGTACGGCATCACGCAGGAGGAGCTCGACTCGTCGCTGGTCTACTACTACAAGCGTGCTGACCGGTTCATCGATGTCTACAAGCGTGTGGCCGAGCGCCTGGAGAAGCAGGCACTGGTGTCGGGTGCCAGCGAGGGCGAGATTGGCAAGTATGCCGTGCTGAATGCCGAGGGCGACACAGCCAATGTGTGGCCCCACCGCAGCATGGCAGCACTCATGCCCACGCCGCCCTACAATCGCTGGGATTTTGAGATCGAGGCTGACAGCACCTATCTGCGTGGCGATGCCTTCCTGCTGCAGTTCATGAGCGACTTTACCTACCAGCAGGGCATGAAGAACGGCTTGGTCTACGTGGCCATCGACTATCCCGACACAACGATTGCCCGCAACCTGCACTTCTCGACGTCGGGCATCAGCCAGCTGCGCTTCGAAGGCTACGACAAGGCCGACATCACTGGGATGCGCGGATTCTTCTATCTGGCCGATGGCGACGAAATGTCGTCGGCATTGCGCCTGCTCTTTCTGAACAACATCCAGCTCATACGTTTCCATCAACAACAAAAACATGAAGAAGGACTTTCGACGGATAGCCTCTCACGAGATTCTTCTGGAGGACGGCTCACGGATGAAGCAGTCGGTAGTGGAGATTCAATCGGGCGTGGTGACACGCTGGTATCCGCTGACCGAGGAACTGCCACAAACTGAGTGGTTCTCGCAGAGTGTCAGCCTCAGCAGGGACGCCGAAGGACTCTTACGCGCGCGTATAAATAATAAGGTGATTAACTAAAAACGAATACGACTATGAATCTGAAAGTACGTCTTTCGGTGATGAACTTTTTGGAGTTCGCCGTGTGGGGAGCCTACCTCACGTGTATGGGAAACTATCTTGGAACAGCAGGCCTGGGCGCTGAGATCTCCTGGTTCTATGCTATCCAAGGCATTGTCAGCATATTCATGCCCACACTGTTGGGAATTGTCGCCGACCGCTACATGCAGCCTCAGCGCGCACTGGGCGTCTGCCACCTGCTGGCAGGTCTCGCCATGCTGTGCTGCTGGTGGATGGGTTTGCAGGCAGGCTTTGGCCAGGAGTTGCCCAACAAGGGTGCCTTCATTGCCATGTATACGCTGAGCGTGGCCTTCTTCATGCCGACCATCGCGCTTGCCAACACCACGGCGTTCACCATTCTGAAGAGCAACGGCATGGACACTGTGAAGGACTTCCCGCCCATCCGCGTGCTTGGCACCGTGGGCTTCATTGCCACGATGTGGTTTGTCAACTGTGCTGTGTGGGAAGACGGCGCTTTCTCGTTCACACTGGCCGAGAATGCCCACAAGTTCCAGTACACCTATATGCAGTTCTTCGTCTCTGGCCTGCTGAGCCTGGTGCTCTGCGCCTACTGCTTCACGCTGCCTGAGTGCCGCCTGGAGAAGAAGCCCGCACAGTCGCTGGTCGAGACGATGGGCCTGAATGCCTTCCGGCTGTTCAAGCGTAAGAAGATGGCCCTGTTCTTCATCTTCTCAGCCCTGCTCGGCATGTGCCTGCAGGTGACCAACGGCTACGCCGGACCTTTCATCACCAGCTTCAAGGGCGACCCTGCCTTTGCTGACACGTTTGCTGCCAACAATGCCACGCTGCTCACGTCGCTGTCGCAGATCAGCGAGGCCCTCTGCATCCTGATGATTCCGTTCTTCCTGAAGCGCTACGGCATCAAGGTGGTGATGCTCATGTCGATGTTTGCATGGGTGTTCCGCTTTGGATTCTTCGGTGTGGGTAACCCTGCCATGCCGGGCGTGCTGTTCTTCGTACTGTCGTGCATCGTCTATGGCGTTGCCTTCGACTTCTTCAATGTCTCTGGCGGTATCTTTGTCGACCAGGAGTGTGAGTCCTCGGTAAAAGCCTCCGCGCAGGGACTGTTCATGATGATGACCAACGGCATTGGTGCTACCGTCGGCACGCTGGTTGCTGGCGAAATCGTGAACCACTACTGTCAGTGGGAGGGTGGCTATCTGCTCGGCAACTGGCAGACGTGCTGGTTCATCTTTGCCGCATTCGCCCTTGTCGTTGGCGTCTCCTTCGCCCTGATGTTTAACCCTGACAAAAAGAAGTGAACGCATACAATATCACCACAACCCATGACAATCGTTCTATGGAGCGCGTGCAGCTGAAGTATCACGCCTTGCAGAAGTTGGCTGGAGCCACCGACATGTCGGTCATTCTGCTCACTGACGTGGCGCAGCGACGCCTGATCTCCGTGATTTGCGACGAGACAACGGTGCAGCAGTTCAATGCCCGCATCAACAACGAGATGAGCCGTATCTTGCTGCCTGAGGCTCTGTTGCAGGTGGCTGATGCAAAGCTCGAAATGCTGGTTGTCGGTCTGTATGATGGCCAGTACCAGGTGATGCTGAGCAACACGAAAACCGGTGCTTCGACACGTGTGCGCATGAGCGATGCCGTGCTGCTGAGTGCCATTTCCGACACACCGCTCTACATCGAGGCTCGCCTGATGGAGAAGCAGAGCATGCCCTTCGACGCAAAGTCCGTACAGGTGGCCATCCCCATCAACTCGATGGACAAGAAGAGCCTGCAAGCTGCCCTGGAGCATGCTGTCGAAGAGGAAAACTACGAGTTGGCATCGCACATCCGTGACGAGATAAACAGTCGGGAGAAGAACGAATGAAGGAGGTGCGCTTTTTCTATGTGCCACAGGCAGGCTCGAGCAACCTGCTGCCCGACGATGAGGCAGCTCACGCGTTGCGTGTGCTCCGTTTGAAGACGGGCGACGAGCTGATGCTGATGGACGGTGAGGGAACGTTTTTCCGTGCTACCCTGACCGTCGATGGCAAGCGCTGTCACTACCATATCGACGAGGTGCTGCCCCAGGAGCGGCAGTGGGCTCGTCACATTCACCTGGCCATTGCGCCTACGAAGATGATGGAGCGCATGGAGTGGCTCGTCGAGAAAGCCACCGAGGTGGGAATCGATGAATTGTCGTTCCTCGACTGTCGCTTCTCTGAGCGTCGTGTCATTAAGTTGTCGCGCATTGAGAAGATTGTCGTTGCTGCCGTGAAGCAGAGCCATAAGGCGTGGATGCCCATCGTCAACGACATGGAGCGTTTCGATGCCTTCGTGGCGCACCATCAGAAGGGTCGGCGCTTCATTGCCCACTGCTATGATGAGGTGCCACGCGTCAATCTCTTTGAGCAATTGTGTGCCCTGCAAAATAGCCGTGTGGACGATGCGAGCAATGGTGCTGAGGACGACGAAGTGCTGGTGCTCGTAGGGCCCGAGGGCGACTTCTCTATCGATGAGGTGCGCACTGCCGTTGCGGCAGGCTTCGTCTCTGTCGATTTGGGCAAGAGCCGTCTGCGCACAGAGACAGCAGGGCTGGCATCTGTCATGATGATGCAACTTTCGACCACGTCTTCCCAACATCCCTAAAACCGCTGCACTTTACCGTCATGAAGAAACTACCGATTCTGATTCTTTGTTGTGCCGCCCTGCCGTTGTGGGGGCAGCAGTTGCACATGGCTGACGTCTTCAAGCAGATGCCTGACTCGCTGATGCCGTATCTCTCGACGAACAATCGGCTCGACATGATTGACTTCATGGATGCCCACATGAAGGCTGAGGTCACCAACCTGCTCGATGGCAAGAGCGAGATGACGGCCCTTGCCGACGATTCGCTGACAATACGGATGAGTGCTGCGCTGCAAGTGGACTTGCGCTTTGTGGAGCGTGACAGCATAGTCGTTGCCTTCCGCCAGACCTATACAGTCAGCGAGAGCCAAAAGGCGATAGTAACACGTTACTATTCAACCTCCTGGCTCCCGCTGCCCATCCCGGCCGAGACGTCGTCGACGCTCACTCGCCGCGATGATAAAGTGTTTAGTGGATCTCAGTTCTAATCTTTTTCCCTGACTTAAGGTGAAAGACCTCCTCACCTCCTTTAGGAAAACTATTGGTGTAAAGGAAATGCTTTATAATGCTGCTCAACGCTGCGGACGCTTGCCGCGGGGAGGGGTGGCATTGTGTTGGTGCTGGCCCCCAGCGCCTCTATGCTGTCCCCAGTTCTTCATCGCTCTGCGGTGGAAGCGGCTTTCGGCTTTCAGGATGTCGTAGACCTTCGAGGCAGGCAGCACTTCGAGGAAGCGCTTGTGGTAGCTCTGCAGGATACGCTTCAACTCGATGTCCATCTCGTCGCGCTGGACGATGGCTTTTCTGCAGCCCTCTTCATCCTTGGGCTTCTCTCTGCCCAACTGGCGCTGTTTGTCGAAGATGGCGCGCTGCTTCTGCTGCATCTCCTTGTAGAGTGGGAAGAAAGCCGTGGCCTCCTGTTGTGTGAGGTGTGCCTCGGTGGTGATGTACGAGCGCAGCTGGGCTTCGAACTGCTCGGGCGAGAATTTCCCGTCGTTGTTCCGGTTGTCTTGTGCCTGTAGGATAAGGGCGAAGATGATAACCGTGATGGTTGTGATAGCTCTTTTCATAATTGTTCCTCCTTCAGTGTTTACATGTCGGCAAGCAGATAGGCGTAGATGTCTTGATTGTCGACCATGACGTAGTCGGCAGCATCGTCGATGTAAGTGTCCGAGACATTGGCATCGGCCAGTTCGTCCTGTGGATGTGTGGTGCTGATGCTACGGTTTATATAGACCGTTGTGCCGGCAATGACAGCAGCGACACATGCAGCGGCGAGCCACGGGCGCAGTCGGCGCATGAGGGTGGGGCGCAGCGGTGTCACCGTTGCCGTGTTGGCATCGGCAGGCGTTTCTGGCAGGCGGCTCATGACGCGCTCTGTCAGCTGTTCAAAGTAGCCTTCGGGCACGGTGAAATGGTTCTTTTTCCCGAACCTGTTGCTGATGTACGCTTCTTCGTTTGACATGGGTTTTGCTTCCTTTTATCGTTTTGACGTCCGCTCAGGCATAAGGTTTAATCGTGTTGGCGGAAATACTCAGTAATCTTTTTCACGGCGATGTGATAGCTGGCTTTCAGGGCCCCCTCGGTAGTGCCTGTGATACGGCTTATCTCGCTGAATTTCATCTCGTCGTAGTAGCGCAGCAGGAACACGTTGCGCTGCACATCGGGCAGGCGGGCGATGGCTTCCTGCAGACGGGCGTCGGCTTCGTCTCCGTCGAAGTAGTCGTCTGCCAGCAGGCGGTTGGCCAGTCCGATGTCGCCATCGTCGGCACTCACCGTTGGCCTGCGTTTGGCACGTCGCTGAAAGTCAAGGGCCTCGTTGATGGCGATGCGTGTGAGCCAGGTGCTCACTTTCGACTCGCCGTGGAATGTGTCGATGGAGTTCCAAGCCTTCAGCAGGGCGTTCTGCACCACGTCGTCAGCATCTTCGTGGGTCAGCACGATGCGTCGTGCCTGCCAGTAGAGCTGCTGGCTGAACTGGCGGACAAGTATCTCGAAACCCTTTCGTCGGGTCTCCGGATTTCGCAGAAGGTCGGTAAGTTGCTGTTCGGTGGACATTACTGGTAGGCGCGCAGGGCCTTGGTCATTGGCGGGTCATATTCGTAACGGTCGGGCCATGTCTCAATGATGCCTGTTTGCGGGTTGGGATAGGCCGTGTAGTAGTGCAGGTAGACGGGGACGTGGAGACTGCACGACTGTGAGTTGATGAGCCGCTTGTTCCCGGAATTCTTCACAAAGTCTTTGCCGCGCTGGCTCTCGGGCTTCATGTCGATGGAGATGCGCATGCGGTCGAGTGTCCACTCGTCGGCATCGGGCAGTACGAACTTCACCAGGTCGAACGGGCGCTGCACGCGAACACAACCGTGCGAGACTGTGCGCTTCTCATTGTTGAAAGCACTGCGGTTGTTGGTGTCGTGGAGGTAGACCGAGAACTTGTTGGGGAAGCGGAAGATGATGCGTCCCAGAGAGTTGCCGGCACCGCTGGCTTGCGCTACGCGGTAGGTGCCGCTGCGCATCCCTGCTGCCGAGACGTGGTTGCCACTGACAGTTTTGCCTGTTCGCGTATCTATAATACGGTACCGCCTGCGCGTGAAATAAGAGGAGTCGCCGGCATGGGCGCTCACCTCATTGCGCAGGATGCTCATGGGAATGTTCCACTCAGGATTGAGCTCCACACGCGAGATGCCGCTTGAGAGCGTAGGCGTCTTGGTCTTGAATGCACCGCAGCAGACGCGCATGGAAAACACACTGTCACGGCTGACGGCCCAAAGCTGTTGCGAGGGGAGGTTGACCATAATGAAGCGCCCGTCAGTTGCCGATGGCTGCGTGTCGCGCCAGCGTCGGCGCTCCATGTTGTTGAGCAGGCGTTGGCGACTGGCCTTGACAGAGTCTTTGAGCATGGCCTCCTGCAGTCGGTAGTAGACGGTGTCCTGTGGCTCGCAGGCCTGCAGGAACTGTGCGGGCGTGCCGTCGAGGGCCTGCTCGAAGATGTCGTGGCAGAAGACGCTGTCGGGCTGCTCCATCTTGATGTCGAACAGTCCCTTGTAGGTGCCGCCATCGTTCTTGTCGAGGCGGTTGTAGATCTTGTTGGGATTAGTGAAGCCGAAGCGCTGGCCTTGGGCGTAGCGCACGTAGGCTTTCGTCAGGTGGTACTCTAAGCGGGCCATGACCTCGCGCGGCGTGTTCACCTTGTCGAACCACAGCGAGTCAAGGCGCTGCAGGTCGTCAGCGATAAGCTTCAGGTAGAATGCATCCTCGGAGAATCCCGTCTGTGGCACGTGCTGCCGCAGATAGTCGAGCACCTTATGGCCTTTGCCCAGATGCTTGGGTGTCTCGGCCCACAGCCAGTCGCCATAGTCGCGGTAGTATTGGTGGGTGAGCTGGTCTGCCTCGATGGAGTCAGAGTTCTCGGCAACAAAATACTCTAAACGACCATGGGCATCCATGACGTTTAGAGCGAATATTTTCTCTGCCTCTTCCTCGTGCAACTCCTCAGGGGTCTTCTGTACACACGAAGTAAGGGCAAATGCCGAAGTCACCAGCCATGTGGCTGCGAGTGTAATCATCGCACGGTGATTTTCCGCACCACTTTTCCTACTTTCAGAATATAGCAACCTTTGGGAAGATTTAGCTCGAGCCGCTGTGCTGGGCTCTCGATTTTATACTGAGCAACAGCCCTTCCTGTGAGCGACACTACTTCGAGCGTCATACCACTGGCCCCTTGTATGCTCACGATGTTACCGTCGACATTGATGGTAGGAGCGCGTTCCTCCACCTGCTCGGCAACGCCCATCTCCAAAAGCATCGGCATGGCCATGGCTGGTGTGCCTGCCATTAGTAGTGCGGCTGTGAATATCAATAGTTTCTTTCGCATAATGCTCGTACGTTTTATATTTCCGTGCAAAGTTAGCACTTTTTCCTGAAACCACCAAACTTTTTTGTGGAAAAATGTCATTTTTTCTCCTTTTACACGTCAATGACGTCCATTTCGCTTGTCAGACGGGTGTTTGCGAACACTTTTTGTGCTTCGTGCAGCAACACGCTCTCGTCGGTGTAGCGCGAGCTGAAATGTCCCAGGAGCAGTTGCCTTACCCCTGCGTCGCGTGCTACGCAGGCAGCCTGTTCGGCGGTGGAATGGCAGTATTTCTCGGCCATCGCCAGGTTGTCGTTGGCGTAGGTCGACTCATGGTAGAGGGTGGTCACGCCCTTCAGTTCTTCGTGCAGGTGTTGCAGGTAGCGTGTGTCGGTGCAGTAGGCGTAGGCGCGTGGTGGGTCAGCGGGTGTGGTGAGCTGTGCGTTGGCTATCAGCGTGCCGTCGAGTGCCGTCCAGTCAGCGCCCGACTTGATGTTGCCAATCTGCGAGAGCGGTATCTGGTAGGCGTCGATGATGTCACGGCGGATGTGTGGCAGGCCGGGCTTTTCGCGCAGCAGGTAGCCGCAGGTGGGCATGCGGTGCTCCAGCGGGATGGACTCCACTTGCAGGGAGCGGTCTTCGTAGACTATCTGGTGGCGGGTGGTGTCGACGGCATGGAACTCCACCGTGTAGCCCAGGTCGCGGCAGAACATCTTCATCTGCCGCTCGAGCATGTCCTTCAGAGCCTCTGGCGCATACACGTTAAGCGTTGCTGTGCGCCCTAAGAGCCCGAAGGTGGAGATCATGCCGATGAGCCCGAAGCAGTGGTCGCCATGCAGATGCGTGATGAACACATGCCCCATCCTGTTGAACGACAGTCCTGAGCGGCGCATCTGTGACTGGGCACCCTCGCCGCAGTCGAACATAAATAGTTTGCCGCGGCACTCCACGATCTGCATCGAGGGGAAGTGGCGCAGTGTAGGCAGGGCACTGCCACAGCCAAGGATATACACTCTAAAGGGCTCCATTCAGTTTACTGTTCTGATTTTTTGGCCTCGTTCCACAAGGCATCCATCTCTTCGAGCGTCATGTCTGTCAGTGGACGCCCGGCGCGAATGCTGTGCTGCTCGATGTAGTTGAAGCGGTTGATGAACTTCTGGTTCGTACGCTCCAAGGCGTTGTCAGGGTTCAGGTGGTAGAGGCGTGCAGCGTTGATGACCGAGAAGAGGAAGTCGCCGAGCTCAGCCTCCGACGCATCCTTGTCTTCACGGGCCAGTTCGTCTTCCAGCTCCTGAAGCTCTTCGTGAACTTTCTGCCAGACGTCCTCTTTTTTCGCCCAGTCGAAGCCGACGTTGCGGGCCTTGTCCTGTATGCGGTAGGCCTTGATGAGCGAGGGCAGCGACGCGGGCACGCCAGAGAGCACCGTCTTGTTGCCGTCTTTCTCGCGCAGCTTGATCTGCTCCCAGTTCTTCAGCACCTCGCCACTCGTCTCTGCCTTTGAGAACTCGCCCGGTTCGTCAGCCCCTTCGGGCACGTAGGGTAGGGGACGTGGGTGCTTGGCACCCACCTGACTGGGATGATAGACGTGCGGATGGCGGAAGAGCAGCTTGTCGGTCTCGGTGTTCAGCACGTCGGCAATGTCGTAGAGCCCCTCTTCGCGAGCTATCATGGCGTAGAAGCAGGTGTGCATGAGCACGTCGCCCAGCTCTTTCATCATCTCATGGTGATCGTTCTTCATAATGGCATCGCAGAGCTCGAAGGTCTCTTCGATGGTGTTCGGGCGTAGGCTCTCGTTGGTCTGCTTCTTGTCCCAGGGGCACTTCTGGCGCAGCTCGTCGAGCACGTCGAGCAGTCGTCCGAAAGCCTCCATTTGTTCTTCGCGTGTGTGCATAGTAAATCTGTTGTTTTCTTGTTTTGATGTGCAAAGGTAGCGATTTTTTTTGAGACTACTCCCTTTTTAATAAGGCTTAACAAAATTATTTGCCACCAAGTTGCGCTGTCTCGAAAAAACTTTGTACCTTTGCACCCCGAAACGGAAAGCATTTTTAAGGAATATGGAAATAGCAAGTAAGTACGACCCAACAGAGGTCGAAGGTAAATGGTACAAGTATTGGTTGGATAACAAGCTCTTCGCGAGCAAGCCCGATGGTCGCGAGCCCTATACAATCGTCATCCCCCCTCCCAATGTGACGGGTGTGCTCCACATGGGGCCCATGCTCAACAACACGATTCAGGACATCCTGGTGCGTCGTGCCCGCATGGAGGGTAAGAATGCCCTCTGGGTTCCCGGCACCGACCACGCCTCGATTGCTACTGAGTCGAAGGTGGTGAACAAGCTTGCCGAGCAGGGCATCAAGAAGCACGACCTGACCCGTGAGCAGTTCTTGGAGCATGCCTGGGACTGGACCCACGAGCATGGTGGCATCATT
Organism: Prevotella sp.; assembly: GCA_017417465.1. Taxonomy (GTDB): domain Bacteria; phylum Bacteroidota; class Bacteroidia; order Bacteroidales; family Bacteroidaceae; genus Prevotella. The sequence continues at coordinate 21,212 of JAFPZD010000265.1, forward strand.
CTGAAACAGTTACGGCGTCTCGGCGCTTCTTGCGACTGGGACCGTACGGCGTTCACCATGGACGATGTCCGTTCGAAGAGCGTCATCAAGGTCTTTGTCGACCTCTACCGCAAGGGCTACATCTATCGTGGCCTGCGCATGGTGAACTGGGACCCCAAGGCCCTTACCGCCCTCAGTGACGAGGAGGTAGAATATAAAGAGGAGCATGGCAAGCTCTATTACCTGAAATATTATGTTGCCGACGCCCCCTCTGAGCCGATCGAGCAGACAGAAGGCGCCGTCATCCACCGCGATGAACGCGGCTACTATGCCGTGGTGGCCACTACCCGTCCTGAGACCATCATGGGCGACACCGCCATGTGCATCAACCCGAAGGACCCGAAGAACCAATGGCTGCGTGGCCGCAAGGTGATTGTTCCCCTTGTGAACCGTGTGATTCCCGTCATCGAAGACCGTTACGTCGAGATAGAGTTCGGTACGGGCTGCCTGAAGGTGACACCTGCCCACGACAAGAACGACAACATGCTGGGCAAGACCCACAACCTGGAAACCATCGACATCTTCAATCCCGATGGCACCATTTCCGAGCAGTCGCCACTCTATGTGGGCATGGACCGCTTTGTCTGCCGCAAGCAGATTTCCAAGGACCTCGAGGAAGCCGGTCTGATGGAGAAGGTCGAGGACTACACCAACAAGGTGGGCTACTCACAGCGCAACCCCGACACCGCCATTGAGCCTCGTCTGTCGCTGCAGTGGTTCCTCCGCATGAAGCATTTCGCCGACATCGCCCTTCCCCCAGTGCTCAGTGGCGAGCTGAAATTCTATCCTGAAAAGTATGTTACCACATACCGTAACTGGCTGGAAAACATACAGGATTGGTGCATTTCGCGCCAGCTTTGGTGGGGACACCGTATTCCTGCCTGGTTCTATGACGAGGAGCACTTCGTCGTCGCCGAGAATGCCGATGAGGCACTCGTGCTGGCACGCAAGGAGAGTGGCAACGACACGTTGCAGCCTGCCGACCTGCATCAGGACGAGGATGCCCTCGACACCTGGTTCTCATCGTGGCTGTGGCCCGTCTCACTCTTCGATGGCATCAGCAATCCCGGCAACGAGGAGATCAACTATTATTATCCCACCAACGACCTCGTCACGGGTCCCGACATCATCTTCTTCTGGGTGGCCCGCATGATCATGGCTGGCGAGGAGTACATTGGCAAGATACCGTTCAAGAACGTCTACTTTACCGGTATCGTGCGCGACAAGCAGGGACGTAAGATGTCTAAGCAGTTGGGCAACTCGCCCGACCCCATCAAGCTGATGGACGACTACGGTGCCGACGGTGTGCGTATGGGCATGATGCTCTCGGCTCCTGCCGGTAACGATATCCTCTTCGACGAGACCCTTTGCGAGCAGGGCCGTAACTTCAACAACAAGATCTGGAACGCCTTCCGTCTTGTCAAGGGCTGGCAGGTGGCCGACGGCTCGGCATCAGCCACCAATGCGACGGCAGTCCGCTGGATGGAGGCCAAGCTGAAGCAGGCTAACCAGGAGATGCAGGACCACTTCTCGAAATACCGCATCAACGATGCCCTGATGACCGTCTACAAGCTGTTCTGGGACGAGTTCTCACAGTGGTACCTGGAGATGGTGAAGCCCGCTTACAAGGACGGCAGTCAGCAGCCCATCGACCGTGAGACCTACGATGCCACGCTGCGGTTCTTCGAGACGCTGCTTAAGATGCTGCACCCCTTCATGCCCTTCATCACCGAGGAGCTGTGGCAGGCTCTTTACGACCGTCAGCCTGGCGACAGCATCATGCGCAGCGAGCTGAAGCTGGCAGATCCCACTGCTGACGAAGTGCAGCTCATTAACGATATCGAGGCTGTGAAGTTGGTCGTCTCTGGTGTGCGTACCGTGCGCAGTCAGAAGAACATCGCACCAAAGGAAAAGCTTCAGCTGCAAGCTGTTAGCCATAACAACTTCGAGCTTTACAACAGCATCATTTCAAAGATGGCTAACCTCTCGGACATCAGCATTGTGGAGCAGAAAGACACCACTGCCTCAGCGTTTATGGTAGGCACCGACGAGTTTGCCGTGCCTCTGGGCGACCTGATTGACGTCACGGCCGAGATTGAGAAAATGGAGGCTCAGCTGGCCCATCTCCAAGGCTTCCTTGCTGGTGTGCAGAAGAAGCTCTCCAACGAGCGCTTCGTGCAGAACGCCCCCGAGGCCGTCGTTGCCTTGGAGCGCAAGAAGCAGAGCGATGCCGAGGAGAAGATTGCGGCCCTTAAGGAGTCGCTGGCAGCCTTAAAGAAGTAAGCATTATGGAATGGTTGATTGAGCTGTTTACGTCCACCGACTCCGTGGCCCACATCGCCCTTCTCTACGCTGTGGTGATAGCCATTGGCGTCTATCTGGGGAAAATCAAGGTGATGGGTATCTCCTTGGGTGTCACCTTCGTGCTCTTTGCAGGTATTGTGGCGGGTCATATCGGCTTTACGGCTCCCCTGCCCATCCTCAATTTCGTGCAGGACTTCGGTCTTATTCTCTTCGTCTTCATGATTGGCCTGCAAGTGGGGCCGGGCTTCTTCGAGGGCTTCGGCAAGTCGAGCATGAAGCTCAACGGGCTGGCCACGGTGGGCATACTGCTCAACGTCGTGGTGATGTTCGCGTGTTACTACATCTTCTTCGACACTTCCGACCCCTCTGCGCTGCCCATGATGGTGGGTACGCTCTATGGTGCCGTCACCAACACCCCCGGTCTGGGTGCCGCCAACGAAGCCCTGAACTCAGTGTTTGGCAGCAATGCGCCACAGATCGCCTCGGCTTATGCTTGTGCTTATCCGCTTGGCGTGCTCGGCATTATTGGTGCTACCATTATGGTGCGCTATCTCTGCAAGGTGCACCTCGACCGTGAGGAAGCGCGCCTGGCCGCCAACGAGGGCGCCAAGGCCACCCAGAAGCCCCACCGCATGCACATCGAGGTGTCCAACCAGTACTTGGAGGGCCGTACGCTGCTGCAGGTCCACAACTTCCTGAACCGCGACTTCGTCTGCACCCGCATCCTGCACGATGGCCATGTCTCCATCCCCAACCGCGATACGGTGTTTCATCTTGGCGACCAGCTGAGCATCGTCAGCTCTGAGGCCGATGCCGAGGCCGTCGTTGCTTTTATTGGCCCCGTCATCGAGGTCGACTGGCAGCAGCAGGACCAGCCCATGGTGTCGAAGCGCATCGTTGTCACCAACAGCAGCATCAACGGCAAGACCTTCGGTCAGATGCACTTCTCGAGCGTCTACGGTGTTAATGTCACCCGCGTCACCCGTCAGGGCATGGACCTTTTCGCTTCGGCTAACCTGCCCCTGCAGGTTGGCGACCGCATCATGGTCGTGGGGCCCGAGGATGCCGTCGACCGTGTGGCGAGCAAGATGGGCAACTCCGTCAAGCGCCTCGATGCCCCCAACATTGCCACCATCTTCGTCGGCATCATCATGGGCATTGTCTTTGGCATGTTGCCATTCTCCATTCCCGGCATGCCCGTTCCCATGCGCCTCGGCATTGCCGGTGGCCCGCTCATCGTCGCCATCCTGATTGGTCGCTATGGTTACAAGATGAAGCTTGTCACCTACACCACCACTTCGGCCAACATGATGTTGCGCGAGATAGGCCTGGTGCTGTTCCTTGCCAGTGTGGGCATCAAGGCTGGTGCCGACTTCTTTGGCACGGTCGTCGAGGGCGACGGTCTGCGCTACGTGCTGACGGGCTTCATCATCACCGTGGTGCCCATCCTCGTCATCGGGATCATCGCTCGCCTGCGTTACAATTTCAACTATTTCACCATTGCCGGTATGATTGCCGGTACCTACACCGACCCGCCAGCACTGGCCTACGCCAACAGCATCTGCTCGAAGGAGGCCCCTGCCCTGGGCTACTCGACGGTCTATCCGTTGGCCATGTTCCTCCGCATCCTGCTGGCACAGGTCATTGTCCTATTCTTTTGCGTATAAACCTCTATGTCAAACAATATTTTAGTAACAATGTACAGATTCAGAATTCTGCTCGGGGCGTTGCTCCTTACCTCGCAGACGGCAGTCTTTGGCCAGGGTGCCAAGAACATCGTCATCAACGAGGTGATGACCAACAACACCCAGAGCATTGTCGATGAGTTTGGGCGTCGGTTGCCATGGATAGAGCTGGAGAACACCTCGTTCACCACCTACAATGTGCGTGGCATGTACATCACCACCGACCGCTCGGTACTCGACAAGCAGATGAGTGCCCCTGAACGTATCAGCCGCATGAGCATCATCCCCAGCGGCGACGACCGTACCGCCATCGGGGCTCGCAAGCATCTGCTCGTCTTTTGTAATGCAAAGCCTGTCGACGGTAAGATGCACCTCTCGGTCACCCTTCCCCTGTCCGAGCCCGTGTGGATAGCCCTCTACAACGGTAATGGCGTGGAGCTTATCGACTCCGTGACCGTCCCGCCGCTGGCTGCCGACGAGAGTTTTGCCCGCACCGGTAAGCTGTGGCAGGTGAAGACTGTCGACTGCGTGACACCCGGCATCGAGAACTTCATTGAAGCCTCAGAGTCGAAGATCGAAAAGTTCAAGCGCCAGGACCCCCACGGCTTTGCCATGGCTATCATGGCCATGGGCATCGTGTTCTTCTGCCTTGCCCTCCTTTGGGTCTTCTTCACGCTCTTTGGCAGTGTCATGCGTAAGATCGAGGCCAACAAGCGCCAGTCGCAGAAGCCCGTCCTCAAACCTGTTAGCACAGCCCGCGAGCAGGGCCAGCGCACTGGCAGTAAGCAGGCAGACGCTGCCACGAAGGCCCTCGACATGGATCTCTACATGGCCGTCATCGGCATGGCCCTTAAGCAGTACGAGGACGACGTCCACGACGTTGAGAGCGGCGTCATCACCATCAAGCCCAAGGACACGGAGTGGGACGACGAGTACTCGCAGATGACACAGTTCCGCGAGGGCATCATCCCCAGCTCACCCAAAGCACCCTCTATTCCCAAGAATCCCGAAATCAAATAAGTATCACGCATCATGAATACATATAAGTATAAAGTGAACGGCGTTGACTATGTAGTCGAAATCGCCGACGTAGAAGGCCGCATCGCCAAAGTGAACGTCAACGGCATCCCCTTTGAGCTGGAGATGCAGAAACCCATCAACGTGGCCAAGCACCCCTCGCTGGCACCCCATCGTCTTCAGAGCGCTCAGCAGGTGGTGCAGCCGGCAGCTCCGGCTGCTGCCGCTCCCGCTGCTGCACCTGCCGCTGTGCAGCAGCCCGCCGCTCCCGCTGGCGCTGGCAACCCGCAGAAGGCCCCGCTTCCCGGCACCGTCATCGACGTCAAGGTGCAGGTGGGTCAGCAGGTCAATGCTGGCGACATCGTCGTCGTTCTCGAGGCCATGAAGATGCAGAACAACATCGAGGCCGAGTATAGCGGCAAGGTGACGTCAATATTAGTCAAACCGGGCGAGACGGTCATGGAAGGTGCCGTGCTGCTCACTATCGGATAACCAAGCCCCCCTTAGAGAATTATGTTCGAATTCATAGCTGAAAACTTCAACGAGTTCCTGACCTACACTGGCTTTGCCAATGCCACGGCCGGCAACCTCATCATGATTCTGGTGGGCGCGCTCTTCATCTATCTTGCCATCAAGAAGGATTTTGAGCCGCTGCTGCTCGTTCCCATCGGACTCGGTATCATCCTCGGCAACATCCCCTTCCGTGCCGATGCAGGGCTCGAAATTGGTCTCTACGAGGACAATTCCGTGCTGAACATCTTCTACCAGGGTGTGCGCCAGGGATGGTACCCACCGCTCATCTTCCTTGGCATCGGAGCCATGACCGACTTCTCGGCCCTGCTGGCCAATCCCAAGCTGGTGCTCATTGGCGCCGCTGCACAGTTTGGCATCTTCGGTGCTTACATGATTGCCCTGGCACTGGGCTTCGAGCCTAACCAGGCCGCAGGCATTGCCATCATTGGCGGTGCCGACGGCCCCACGGCCATCTTCCTCTCCAGCAAGCTGTCGCCCAACCTCATGGGTGCCATTGCCGTCTGTGCTTACAGCTACATGGCACTTGTGCCCCTCATCCAGCCGCCCCTCATGCGCCTGCTTACCACGCAGAAGGAGCGTCTCATCAAGATGAAGCCCGGCCGTGAGGTGAGCCAGACGGAGCGCATCCTCTTCCCCATCATCGGCCTGCTGATGACTACGTTCATCGTGCCCTCGGGTCTGCCGCTGCTCGGCATGCTCTTCTTCGGCAACCTCCTGAAGGAGAGTGGCAAGACCAGCCGCTTGGCAAAGACCGCAGGTGCCGCCCTGAACGACATCGTCGTCATGCTGCTCGGCCTCACCGTCGGCTGCTCGACGCAGGCTTCTGAGTTCCTGACGCTCAACACCGTGTTCATCTTCGCCATCGGTGCCTTTGCCTTTGCCATTGCCACCGCTTCCGGCGTCTGCTTCGTGAAGCTGATGAACCTGTTTCTCTCGAAGGACAAGAAGATCAACCCGCTCATTGGCAATGCCGGCGTCAGCGCCGTGCCGATGGCGGCCCGCATCTCGCATAACCTCGGCCTTGAGTACGACCGCCACAACTTCCTCCTCATGCATGCCATGGGGCCGAACGTTGCCGGTGTCATTGGCTCGGCCGTCGCTGCCGGCGCACTCCTCGGCTTCCTGTCGTAAGGCGTTGGGGAACTTGCTCATAAACACTAAAGCGGCCACTTGTTGGTCGCTTTAGTGTTATGAGTAGAAGTTAGTCAATTCAAGTTTCATAAGGAAAAATATGCACAGTATCAAGTATTATCGTGATAGCGTTTGTGCGGGAGACGACTATGTCAATTGCGGCCAGTTGATTAAGATGGCTGATGATGCCACACTGGAGGACCTGGTGCAGTTCATCATGCACACCCATTATGGACACTACAGCTTTATTCCCTACACGGGTGGCAGAGCATTTTGGGCCTTGGAATCAGATGCAGGCCGCCTTGCTGTTGTCTGCGACGATGGCAAACAGGTGACGTATTCCAGTTATAGACCCACGACGTCACTAACCGACATCGGCATCACCAACATCATGGGTAAACACCTCTAAAAACCACGAGTGTCCCATCGTCCCAACGTCCCATCGTCCCATTAAGGTACTCTCATAATGCGGAAAAAGGGAGAATTGAATTGTACTATATATAATATATCACTATATTTATATATTATATATAGTAACCTTATTTTCTTCTATATTCACCTATTGCCATCTGCTTAATGGGACGATGGGACGATGGGACGTTGGGACATTTTCTATGTTGAGAAGCGATGAAGGATATGAAGGATAAAATAGCAACTTTCCTTATAGAAATTATTTATCCCCACAGATAAATGTTTTCCTTATAAGTAAGTTAGTATTCTATCCTTCATATCCTTCATAAGTGACAAAGATGACACTCAAAAGGACAACAATTCCGTATCGTAAGCTACGAACTAACCAGCTGTGACTGTGATACTTGTCACTCGCAAGCACACCATTCAGCGCCATTCTAAAGATGACATCGCAACAACACACTGAGCACTCAAAAGTATGGCATTTAGCGCCAAAAACACGACATTTAGCACCAAAAAGGGCCGCATTTCATGTAAAAAGGGGCGCATTTCGTGCACAAAAATGCAATTTTCTGCGCTGAAAACGCGTTTTTCTGCAACAACTCGCGCAGCACTTGGCGCAAAAAGTGCCATATTTCGAGCAAAAAATGCCGCATTTAGCACCCAAAATGCCGTATTTAGCACACGAAAATGCCGTATTTAGCACCCGAAAATGCCGTATTTAGCACCCGAAAATGCCGCATTTTGCACCCGAAAGTGCCGTATTTAGCACCCGAAAGTGCCGCATTTAGCACCCGAAAGTGCCGCATTTAGTAACCGTAATTCAAGTTCCGCAAGCTATGGAAACTATGCGCAGCCAGCCCCGTAGGGGCGAGAGGTAGCCACTGTCTGATGCCTACGGCATCGGTTGCGCAGAACTTGCGGAACTTGAATTTATAACTTCACCGGACTTTCGGACTGATTCGCTAAATGCACAACTTTAGTGTTTGTTACAAGAAAAAATTGTGCCGTTGACGTTAAAACGTAAAAATTGTTCGTCCGTACGCATTTTATTTGTAATTTTGCACTCGTTCTGTGTGACGTACAACAAAGGACGACGCAATTAAAACTAGAATGGACAAGAACAAGATTGCCATATCTCTGAGAAAGTGGAGGGGACTGCTGATCATCGTCATGGCAGCCCTCCTCCTGGAGTTGTTGTCGGCCGCGCAGTACTACCTTACGCACCGCATCTTGGACGACGAGCTGGAGAAGCGTGCCGAGAGTGAGCTGACGCTGAAGGCCATCTTGATTAAGAGCAACCTTAACAGCATTGAGGCCCTGCTGGAACATTCTATGTGGAAGATTCAGGCTCATCTTGACCAACCTGACTCTGCGTATATCACGATGAGGCGACTGGTGACGATGAGCGAGCATCTGCAGGGTGCCGGCTTGGGATTCGAACCGTATTACTATCCCCAGAAAGGCCATTTCTATGAGGTCTATGCCCGCAGGCTGTCCAATGGTGAGGTGGAGACCTCGCAAATTGGTGGCTCGGAGCACGACTATACTCAGTTGGATTTTTATAAGAGAGTTGTTCAGACTGGTAAAGGCCTATGGACAGAGCCCTATATGGACGATGCGGGCGCCAAGGCACTTATCACGACCTATTTCCAGCCTGTCCGCGACAGGAAGGGTGGGGTGGTGGCTGTGGCTGGCGTCGACATGTCACTGGAATGGCTGACTGACACCGTTGACAATCGGCACATCTATCCCTCATCGTTTATCATGGTGCTCACCGAGGACGATGTTCCGGTTCTTCAGCCTTTTACGGACCGCATCAGCAGCGATGTGCAACAATACGTCTACCGTCTGATCACCGACAGCACCACTGTGGCACGTAAGAAGAGCAAAAGCGGACGGAGCACCGTGCTACATTTTGACACTGACAAGCGCGATGGTACCATCTACTATGCCTTTATGAAAGGGCAACCGCACTGGAAGATTGCTGTGGTGTGCTATGACGACGAGGTCTTCGCCTCACTGCGGCAGTTGCGCCTGTGGATGCTGGAGCTGATGCTGTTGGCTTTCTGCATCCTGCTCTATGTAGTCTGGCGTTTTGCACGTGGTGAGAAGAAGATGGTGAGCACCAACCGGCTTCTGGCTGAGAAGACACTTGAAGAAGAGCGCATGAATGGCGAACTGCGGATAGCCAGTGGCATTCAGCAGGCGCTGCTGCCTTCCGGGGCGTCGGCGCTGAAGGATGCGGGTGAGGCTCAGGTGGAGGGACGGCTGATTCCCGCCAAGGCTGTCGGTGGCGACTTATATAATATGTTCGTGCGCGATGACAAGCTGTTTTTCTGCATCGGCGACGTCAGTGGCAAGGGTGTCCCTGCCGCGCTCATCATGGCCGTCACGCAGACGCTGTTTCACAATGTCACTTCGAGCGAGAGCAATCCTGCGCTGATCATGAACCGACTTAACGCTACGGCTTGTCGCAATAATGAGTCGAACATGTTTGCAACATTGTTTGTCGGCGTTCTTGACCTGCCAACAGGTCGCCTGCGCTACTGCAATGCCGGACATGAGGTGCCCATGCTTTTGAGTGAAAAGTTAAGAGTGAATAGTGAAGAGTTAAGCGTGAAGCCCAACCTTCCTATCGGGCTGTTTAGCGATTTCAATTACGAGATGCAGGAGACGGTCATGCCGCCAGGAGCAATACTGTTCCTCTATACCGACGGACTGACTGAGGCCCGACGGGGCTATAGCAACAATGCGACAAGCCAGCGCGAGGGCCAGGCTGGGAGTAAGCTGTTTGGCAGAAAGCGCGTTAGGGAGATGTTGGAAGGGTGTGGTGACATGAGTCCCAAGCAATTGGTCGACAAGGTCATTGCCGAAGTGGCACGTTTCTCTGAGCATACCGAGCAGAGCGACGACCTGACGCTGTTGGCTATCAAATATACGCCTATGGTAGAAAAGATCGTTTTCAACGAGGAACTGACGCTGCCTAACGACGTGAAGGAGGTTGAGAAGCTGGGCGTCTTCATCAAAGACGTAACGAGCCGTTTGAACATCGGCAAGCCTTTGGCACCAAAGCTGCGGCTGGCCTTGGAAGAGGCAGTGGTCAACGTGATGGAATATGCCTATCCTGCGGGCAGCATGGGCGAAGTGAACATCCGCGCCCTTTCGGACGGGCAGCGGTTAAGGTTGATCATCACCGACAATGGCATCGCTTTCAATCCCACACAAGCCGCTACTGCCGACACAACGCTCTCGGCAGAAGAGCGCCCTGTAGGCGGACTGGGCATCCTGCTCATTCGCCAGTTGATGGACTCGATCAACTATGAGCGTATTGACGGGAAGAACGTGCTGACGCTCACGAAAACGTTGAATACTGAAATCAATAAAACATAAGACAATGAAGACAACGATTGAACAATTAGAGGACAAGTTCCTTGTGACCCTTGAGGGAGAACTCGACACGACAGCCGCCGCAGAGGTGAGCCAGACACTTGAACCGCTTTATAGCACGAATGGCTTGGATGTCGTCATCGACTGTGAGAAACTGGAATACATCGCTTCAAGCGGCTTGCGCATTCTCATCAGTATTCTGAAGGGTGCCAAGGCTGGCGGCAGTAAGGTGGTGCTCAAGCACCTGAGCGACGACATCAAGGAAGTCTTTAAACTGACAGGCTTCATTAATCTTTTTGAGATTGAGGAGTGAGAGGAGTTAGGAGTTGAGGAGGTGTGGAGGTAAAGTAGAATAGTTCTGCTGCGGATAGTAAATCGTCAAATCATAAATAGAAAAGGAGTAGAGGAGGAAAGGAGTAGAGGAGGTAAAGTAGAATAGTTCTGCTGCGGATAGCAAATCGTCAAATAGTCAAATCGTAAATAAATAGTAAATCGTAAATTGTCAAATAGTAAATAGAAATAAATCGTCAAATCGTAAATAGAAAAGGAGTAGGGGAGGAAAGGAGTAGAGAAGTAAAAAGTAGTAAGAAATAGCTATGAGAGGACTATTAGCACTGCTGATGCTGCTGCCCGTCAGTAGTTGGGCGCAGGATACACTGTTTACCGCCAATCTGCAGTTGCTCACGCGTGGTGAGCTGCGCAATGGCGGAATATCATCCGATGTCGAAGAAGCGACAACGGAAGACCGGTCGGCCTTTATCCTCGACCGCGAGCGTCTGGTACTTGACTATCAGCGCGACTGGTTAGAAGCGAGGACGAGCTTCCAGCATGTGGGTACGTGGGGCCATGAGGGCACTGCCACCACGAGTGTCTATGAGGCGTGGGCCAAGATGAGCGCCCGTAATGGGCTCTTTGCGCAGATAGGGCGCCTGGCATTGCGGTACGACGATGAGCGTATCGTTGGCTCTGACGACTGGGTGATGGCTGCCATGACTCACGACGCCCTGCGGCTGGGTTACGAGAGTAGACAGGCAGGCAACGGTCTGTCGGGCGTGGGGCAAGGCCACAAGTTGCACGTCATTCTGGCCTACAACCAGAACATGCGTGCCATGAGGGAGGCTGGCTCATACTATACCGGCGGAAGCCGCCCTTACAAGACCATGCAGACCGTGTGGTATCACTACGACGTTCCGAAGGTACCGTTAGGTGCCTCGCTGCTGCTGATGAACATCGGTATGCAAGCCGGCGATAAGGACGGTCGGCTGGAGAATGCACCTCATACCGAGTGGCAGATGCTGTACGGCGGCTACGTCAAGTATGCACCACGCCACTTCTCGTTAGAGGGCTCCTACTATCGCCAGACGGGGCATGATGAGTATGCGGCCAAGCTCAGTGCGTGGATGGCCAGTGTGAAGGCCACCTACCAGTTTTCAATCTCCAGTCTTCAGTCGTCAGTCGTCGTAGGCTATGACTACCTGAGCGGTGACGACTATGTGGCCGTTGTCAACAAGGGTGGCTTGGGCATGCCCCGCCATGAGGTGAACAAAGGCTTCAACCCTGTGTATGGCTCCCATCATAAGTTCTATGGGGCCATGGACTTCTTCTACCTCAGCACCTATGTCAACGGCTTTACCCCCGGACTTCGTAACGCCTATATTGGTGGCAACTGTCGACCGTTGAAGAACCTGAATCTGAAGGCGACCTACCACTATCTGGCTACTGGCACCAAACTGGATGAGCTGGATAGGACACTTGGACACGAGATAGAGCTGGAAGTGGCCTATACACTGGCCAAGGACGTCAAACTCTCAGCTGGTTTCTCGTACATGACAGGCACCGAGACAATGGAGCGCCTAAAACGTGCCAGTGGTGACGGCAGTCTGCGCTGGGGATGGCTCTCGCTGATTGTCACGCCCCGCCTTTTCACCATAAAATAGGTCTATTCTACTTTACCTCCACAACTCCTCAATTCCTAAAACCCAAAGCTATGACAAGTGCAAGTTTGAGCAAATCACAGTATGGCATCTATGCCGAGTGTGTAGGACACAATGGTGAAGTGTGCTACAATCTACCTTATTTATATATCTTGGATAGAAGCCTGGACGGTGAACGCCTCCGTCAGGCAGTCATGACAGCAGTCAAGGCACATCCGACACTGTTCACCCGCATCGTCCTGAACGATGACGGAGAACCGCTGCAAACCATCGATGAGACTGAGACGTTTGAATTGGAAATAGAAGACGTTGAAGGAATCGAGGATGACGTTAAGAACGCCCGGTTCTCGGAGCTGAATGCTCGGCTAAGGCTTGTCGTGCCCTTCGAGGTGTTCCCGACGGAAAACCGTCGGGCACAGCGGCAAACTCCTAACTCGTCCCTCCTAACTCCTAACTCGTCCCGGCTGTTCCATATTCGGCTGCTGCGCGATGCCAGTCACTATTATCTGTTCATTGACTATCATCACATCATTGTTGATGGGACGTCGATGCAACTGATGCTTGGCGATATCGACAAGGCATATCATGGAGAAACGCTCGACGAGGAGCTGATAAGCATGGCTGAGGTCGCTGACAAGGAGCGTGAGGAGCGGCAGACAGCAGCCTTCGAAGTGGCAAAGCAATGGTATGGTCAGAACTTTGACTGCGGCGATTGTTTTACCCAGCTGCTGCCCGACCTTGAAACAGACGGACGTGCCGAGGCCGCCATGACGCGCTCCCTGCAGGTTAGCCTTGATGCCGTCGAAGTTTTTTGCAAGCGCCATGGCATTTTCAAGAGCACGTTGTTCACCTCGGCATACGCATTCCTGCTGGCCAAATACAACAACGAGCAGGAATCGCTCTTCACGACGGTGTATAATGGTCGAAAGGACAAGCAGTTGGCCCGCACGCTGGGAATGTTTGTGAAGACACTGCCCGTGTATGCCAAGTTCGATAATGACACCACCGTGATCGACTTCCTCCGTGCCGGACAGCAGCAGATGAGTGGCTGTCGTGAGCACGACATCTATTCGTTCACCGACCTGATGGAGGATCTGAAGCTGCAGTCGAACTCGATGTTCGCCTGGCATGCCAATCTCTTTGCTGATGACAAGATGGGCGACAAGCCGATGAAGGCTGTTCGCATTGGCAACAGCACCCTTGACGCCTCGCTCTATCTGAAAGCCTTTATCCGCGACGGACGCTGTCAAGTGAAGGCCGAGTACAACGCGAATGAGTATTCCGAGGTGCTGATTGCCGAGTATCGGGGGTGCGGGGGTGCGGGGGTACGAGGTCAGGAGTTCCTGCGCGATGTTGACATTGCCACTACCTCGCAGGTGGAAATGCTCGACAGCTTTAACCAGACCGACGTGGATTACGACGACACGCAAACCATCGTCTCGCTGTTCTGCCAGCAGGCTAAGGCTACGCCTGACAATATCGCGGTGGTCTATAAGGATAAGCGGTACACCTATAAAGAAGTGGATGAGATCAGCGACCGCATCGCCTCATGCATTTGCGGCTTGCTCAAGGGTGGTTACCGTGGGGTGGCGGGTCTTCCCAACGGAGAAGCGCCGGGCACGGCGGCGGATCTTCCCGACGGAGAAGCGCCGGGCACGGCGGTGGTTTCGGTCTTGATTCCGCGCTGCGAGTGGATGGCCATCGCGTCACTTGGCGTGCTGAAGGCTGGCTGCGCCTACCAACCGCTTGATCCCAGCTATCCGAAGGAGCGCCTGAACTTCATGATGAAGGATGCCAATGCGAAGCTGCTGATTGCTGATGAGGAGCTTCGCCCCATCGTTGATGAGTATCAGGGAGATGTGTTGCTGACGAAGGACTTGATGGGGTTGAGGAATGGTGAAAATGAGGAGTTGAGGAGATGTGGAGTTGAGGAGTTGCGGCGTGTAAGTCTCAAGCCCCAAGACCTTTTCATCCTTCTCTACACCTCTGGCTCTACGGGCATACCGAAGGGGTGCCAGCTGACACATGGCAACTTGGTGGCATTCTGCCATTGGTATCAGCGCTTCTACAGCCTGCAGCCAGTGCACAACGTGGCTGCCTACGCCAGCTACGGTTTCGATGCCTGTATGATGGACCTGTATCCGGCTTTGACTTGTGGTGCCACCGTGCATATCATCCCCGAGGAGCTGCGTCTGGACCTCATCGCCCTCAACGACTACTTTGAGCGAAGCCATATCACCCACTCGTTTATGACCACACAGGTGGGCTATCAGTTCGCTTCAAATATTGAGAATCACTCGCTGCTGTATCTCTCTACCGGTGGCGAGAAGCTGGCATCGCTCATGCCACCCACAGGCTATAAGTTCTACAATGTGTATGGACCTACCGAGTGTACCATTTTCACCACTACTTATCTGGTTGACAGGAAGCTGAAGGACATCCCCATCGGTTGCCCGCTCGACAACATGCGCCTCTATATCGTTGACCCGCAGGGCCATCGTCTGCCTGTAGGTGCCGCAGGCGAGCTCTGGGTCAGCGGACCACAAGTGAGCCGTGGCTACCTGAACCGTCCCGAAAAGACGACGGAGGTGTATATTGATAACCCGTTCGTTGACCATGATGGCGCAGCCCAAATCGTAAATCGTAAATTGTCAAATCGTAAATATCAACGCGTTTACCGCACCGGTGACATCGTCCGCTACCTGCCCGATGGCAACATCCAGTTTGTTGGACGCCGCGACGGACAGGTGAAGATTCGTGGCTTCCGCATCGAACTGAAAGAGGTGGAGGCCGTCATCCGTGAGTTCCCTGGCATTAAGGACGCTACCGTGCAGGCTTTTGACGAGGAGGGTGGCAATGGCAAGTTCATTGCAGCCTACATCGTGGCTGACGAGCAGATTGACATTGAGGCACTTGACAATTTCATTCTCGACCAAAAGCCGCCTTACATGGTGCCTGCCGTGACCATGCAGATAGAACGCATCCCGCTCAACCAAAACCAGAAGGTGAACAAGAAAGCCCTGCCGAAACCCGAGAGAAGCGAAAAGCACAAAGCGCAAAGTGAAAAGATAGCCGCACCCCTCAACGTGCTGGAGAAGGCGTTGCACGAGATGATAGCAGGCATTGTGAACAATAGCGATTTCGACATCACAACCGTTCTGGGCTATGTGGGCCTGACCTCTATCTCAGCCATCCGTCTGGCCGTGATGGTAAACAAGCGTTTTGGCGTAACCCTCGACTCAAGAGCCTTGGTGAAGGAGGGCACCGTCCAGAGCATCGAGAACGAGATACTGAAACAGATGCTCATTGACCATTCTTCCATTGACCATTCACCATTGACCATTGACCATTCTGCTTCGCCCAAGGATGCGGCAGCCAATAATGGTCAATGTTCAATGATCAATGTTCAATGTCCAACGGACAATGTTCAATTAAGCTACGCTCAGACAGGCGTCTATTTCGAGTGCCTGAAGAATCCTACGTCCACCATCTACAACATCCCGTATTTGCTTACTTTCCCGGCAGGAACTGATGCCGGTCGGTTGGCTGATGCTGTGAAGGACGTGGTGGCGTGTCATTCTGAGCTGAGTGTGCATTTCTCAGCAGAAGGCGACGCCATTGTGCAGACCACCAAGGACAGCGTGCCCGTGGAGGTCCCTGTGAGCGAGATGAGCATGGAGGAGCTGGCTACTTACAAGAATGAGTTCGTGCAGCCATTCAACCTTCAGAAAGCACCGCTCTACCGTTTTGAAGTGGTCAAGACCGACGGTGGCGTGACACTCCTGATGGACGTGCATCATTTGGTGTTTGATGGTGGATCTGCCGACTTGTTCATTCGTCACCTTTGCAGTGTTCTCGAGGGTGCTGATGTCAAGAGCGAGGACTACACTTACTTCGACTTTGTGACCGACCAGCAGAAGGCCGAGACGTCGGCAACGTTCCAGGCTTCACAGCAGTTCTTTGCCGAGCGTCTGCAGACTTGCGAGGGTGCCAGCGAGATACCTGCCGACCTGCCAAAGACCGACCAGCAGGGCTACGTTGGTGAGGCTGTCGTAGAGGTCGACCAGACACGCGTTTCTGCTTTTTGCCGTCAGCAGCAGATCACCCCTGCTCACCTGTTCCTGGCCGCCACGGCCTACGTAGTGTCCCGCTATACGAACAGCAGGGAGGTTTATCTCAGCACGGTGAGCAGCGGTCGCTCGAACCTGAAGATTGCCGACACTGTGGGCATGTTTGTCAATACCTTGGCCTTGGGTCTTAGCATTGACGATGTGACTGTCGGTGAGTTCTTGCAGCAGGCTGGTAATACGTTTGATGAGACGTTGCGCCATGAGGACTATCCCTTTGCCCGCATCGCCTCCGACTATGGCTTCAAGCCAGCTATTGCCTACGCCTATCAAGTAGGTGTGTTGTCGGAATACAAGGTGAACGGCCAGACCATTGGTCAGGAGCTGCTGGAGTTGAATGTCCCTAAGTTCAAAATCAATATCAAGATAGAGTCGCGCGGCGTTGTGGTTCAGTATGACGATGCCGTTTACTCCCACGCTTTGGGAGAGTCGCTGGCAGAGAGCATTGTTACCGTTGTTGAGCGCATGATGGCACAGCCAGACATGAAGGTGCGCCGTCTGTCGATTGTCAGCAAGCATCAGGAAGAAGCGTTGGGCCATTTGCGCCAGACGGCTACTGGCGATGCTCCCTTCCGGTTCTTCCACGAGTGTATCAGCCACTTTGCCCAGACGCAACCAGCCCATGAAGCGCTTGTTGCCATCGACGCGAAGTTTACCTACAAGGAGATGGACGAGGCGACAAACCGCATTGCCAACGCGCTGCGTGAGCGTGGCGTGAAGCCCCGTGACCGTGTGGCCTTGCTCCTGCCGCGCACCAGTCGGCTCATTCTCTCGCTCTTCGGCGTGCTGAAGTGCGGTGCTGCCTACATTCCCTGCGATCCGGACTATCCTGCCGACCGCGTGAAACTGATACTTGAGGACAGCGAAGCCCGCTTTATCATTGGACCCACGCCTCAGCCCATCGCTGAGAAAGAGGGGAGCGCGTACGCGATACCCGCTGAGAAATGGATTGATGTCGAAACGCTTTTAGCCTCAGAAGTGACCACTCCCGTCTCTTTGGGAGATGACTTTAGTGGCGAGGAACTGGCGTACCTTATCTACACCTCTGGCTCTACAGGTCGTCCGAAGGGCGTGATGCTGCGTCATGCAGGTATCTGCAACTATCTATACGGTCATCCTGCCAATGTCTTTGCCAATGGTGTGCTGACCGATGCCGACCGTATTCTCAGTGTGACGACAATCTCGTTCGATGCTGCCCTGCAGGACATCGGCATGGCCTTCTTCAATGGCAAGACGCTGATTCTCGCCACCGAAGAGCAGGCCAACAATCCGCTTGACTTGTCCCGACTCATTCAGGAGCAACATATTAATATGGTGTCAGGAACACCCTCGCGGTGGCAGACCTGGTTGACCAGCGATGACTTCTGCAAGGCCATCAGTCAGGTGAAAATCTGTCGTGCGGGTGGTGAGAAGTTCAGCGATGCCCTTCTGCAGCAGATGCGCAGCGTCACCAAGGCTCGCATCTTCAATTGCTACGGCCCGACGGAGATCACCGTTGCATCGAACAATGCTGAACTGACCCATGCCACGTTTGTTACTGTCGGCAAACCGCAGTTGAATGTCAAGGAGTTCATTGTCGATGCCGATGGAAACGAACTGCCTGTCGGCGTCGTTGGCGAATTGTATATCGGAGGCCGAGGGGTGGCTCGTGGCTACAATAACCTTGACGAGATGACCCGTGAGCGCTTCATCGACTACAACCCGTGTGCAAAATCATCCAACAGTCAGTCCATAAGGGTCTATAAGTCGGGCGACTATGCCAAGTGGCTCCCCGATGGCAATGTCGTCATCCTTGGTCGTACTGACCACCAGATAAAGTTGCGTGGCCTGCGTATCGAGCTGGGTGAAATAGAGAATGTGATGCTGTCTGTGGAGGGTATGAAGAAGGTGGTCATTATGATTCGCAAGCTGAACGAGAAGGAACACCTCTGCGCCTACTACACCGCAGACCGTGAGATCGCGCCAGATGCCCTGAAGGCTGAAATCTCGAAGCGACTGACGCAGTATATGGTGCCTACGGCCTACCTGCAACTGCCGGAAATGCCGATGACGCCCAATGGCAAGACGGATGTGAAGGCGCTGCCCGAGCCGCAGCTCGCCGTGACGTCAGCCTACGAGGAGCCTGCCAACGACACCGAGCGCACGTTCTGCGACATCTTCGCCGGCATCCTGCAGATGGATCGTGTGGGTGCAACGGATAACTTCTTCGAACTTGGTGGCACCAGCCTCGTCGTAACTCGTGTCATCATCGAGGCCGACAAGGCCGGACTACACGTGGCCTATGGCGATGTCTTTGCCAATCCGACGCCCCGCCAACTCGCCACACTCATCACTGGCTCTTCAGCCGCTGAGGGCTCGTCCGTCGACGAGGTCAGTGGCTATGACTACACCGCCATCAACAACCTTCTCCAGCACAACACCCTCGACAACTTCCGCCAGGGTGAGCGCCAGGCTTTAGGCAACGTGCTGCTTACTGGAGCTACTGGCTATCTCGGCATTCATATCTTACGCGAACTGATTGACTCGGATGCGCCCCATATCTACTGTCTCGTTCGCAGCAAGACACCAGAGAAGGCTGAGAGCCGTCTGCGCACGCTCCTTTTCTACTATTTTGCCGATTCCTTCAAGTCGCTTTTCGGCACGCGTTTGCATGTTATCCTTGGCGATGTCACCAACGACCTTTGTGCCGCGTGTGGCGATACCATTGCCCACAGCATCAACACCGTCTTCAACTGCGCTGCCATCGTGAAGCACTTCAGCGAGGGCACTGAAATTGAAGACGTGAATATTGGTGGCGCTCGGCGCTGTGTGGAACTGTGTATCAAGACTGGTGCAAAGCTCGTGCATATCTCTACTGCCAGCACCCGCGGACTGTGGACTGAGCAAATAGTAAATAGTAAAATGTCGGATAGTAAATTGTCCAATAGTAAATCCCTTGATGTTTTCACTGAGCAGCGTTTGTATATGGGCCAGTACCTCGGCAATAAGTACATCTACTCGAAGTTCATGGCCGAACGGCTCATCCTCGATGCTGTTGCCCTGCACGGACTGAGTGCGAAGATTATGCGTGTGGGCAACCTCGCTGCCCGTTCGACCGATGGTGAGTTCCAGGCAAACTTCTCCACCAACTCCTTCATGGGCCGTATCAAGGTTTACAACATGTTGGGCTGCTGTCCTTACGCCATGCGCAATAAACGCGTGGAGTTCTCGCCCATCAACGAGGTGGCATGTGCCATCGTGCTCCTTGCCACCACACCCAAGGCGTGTACCGTGTTCCATCCGTACAACATCCACGGACAGTTCCTTGGCGACGTGCTCATGGGCCTCAGTGCCGTCACCGGTGGTATTCGATTTGTCGAACAGGAGGACTTTGCTGCCGCTATGGAAGCAGCTAAGGACGATCCGCAGAAAGCTCGTCAGATGGCCTCGCTGCTGGCCTATCAGGACATGGCACATGGCCAGAAGACCACCGACGTTGAGCGCGACAACGACTACACCACACAGGTGCTCTATCGTCTTGGTTTCTCCTGGTCACCCACTTCGTGGGACTATGTCGAACGCATGCTGACTGCCTTGGGCGGCTTTGGCTTCTTTGAATAGAAGTCCCCCGATGTCTCCCTTTTGGGGGAGGGGAGTATTTGGATTTACACTAAGAAAATGAAAGTAGATCATCGTCAGTCAAAAGTGAGCACGCCTCTCACAAATAGGGAGGGGCAGGGAAGTGGAGCAAGTCTGTTCTACAGTTACCTGTGGGCCTACGTACTGGTAGCACTCTCAGGATGTTTGGGGAACGTGGTCGATGGCATCATCGTGGGCAATCTCATCAGTGCCGACGGTGTGAGTGCCATCAACTTGTCAAAGCCCGTCAACCAGTTTATCTTTACCCTCCACCTGCTTATCAATGCAGGTGCGGGTATGCTGGTGGGCTATGCTTTGGGACAGAAAAACATCAGTCTCGCCCGTCGCTATTTCTCTTTCTCACTCTCGCTGAGCGTAGGGCTTGGGGTGCTGCTGGCCCTGTTCGGCGGCGTGCTTTTCCTTGATGAGACTACACGCCTGTTGTGTAACAACGAGCAGATTCTGCCTTTGGCCCGTGACTATATGCAGGTGCTGCTGCTGGGCAATCCTGCGTTCATCTTGATGTGGGGGCTCTCCGCGATGGTGGGTGTTGACGGACAGCCCAAGTTGGTGTCTTTGGCCGTTATTATCGACAATGCACTAAACTTGTTCCTCGACATCGTTTTCATCCAGTGGCTCGGCTGGGGCATCACTGGTTCGTCAGCAGCCACGGTGGTAGGCCATCTGGTGGGTATCGCCATCCTGCTGACACATTGGCGAAAGCCAGAGAACCGCAGGCTTCAATTGTCAATGGCCAACTATCAATTCTCAATTACCAGGAAGATCCTCTCCCAAGGTGCCCCGCTCGCTGTGGCCTCTATCAGCCTCACGCTTTTGCTCCTCTCTGCCAATAGAATCGTGCTCTCAACTCTGGGACAGGCCGGCATCTTCGCCTTTGCAGTCTGCATGAACCTCTTGCAGGTGTATAATCTCTTCCTCTCTGGCACTTGCCAGACCCTTCAGTCGTTGGGGGCCATCCAGGTGGGACGTCACGATGCCGAAGGCTTGCGACTTGTGCTGCGTAAGGCTTTCCGTTTCATTACCATTGCGATGGTTGTCACCTGTCTGTTCGTCTGGATAGACCCGCAGGCCATCGCCGCTTTGTTTGGTGCCAATAATCCGGATTATATCGCTGAGACCGATAGCGCCCTGCGTATCTTCGCCATCAGCTTCATCCCCTTCTGCTACATCTACGTGCTGATGATTGTCTACAAGTTGCATGGCCATCACCACATGGCTCTGTTCATCTCATTCGCCTTGTCGCTGACAGTCATTCCCGTGATGTGGCTCATTTCGCGAACAGCCCCACAATTGTTGTGGTATAGCTATCTGATAGCCTATTTGGTGGAAGCTGTGCTGATTTTCCTCCTACACCGATGGCTTCGCATTCACTTTTTGTTGAGGAGTTGAGGAGATGTGGAGTTGAGGAGATGTGGAGTTGAGGAGGTAAAGTAGTAGAGTAGTAAAGTAGTAACAACAAAAAAACTTACGAATTGTTTGCTCGTTCGGCCGAAAATGTGTAATTTTGCACCCTGAAGTGTAAAAGCGACGCAATTTATAAGTATTTTAAGGTAAAAAGAAAGCGAGTATGACAGACAGATTATATATTTTCGACACGACACTACGTGATGGCGAGCAAGTGCCGGGTTGCCAGCTGAACACCGTGGAAAAGATCCAGGTGGCGAAAGCGCTGGAACAGTTGGGCGTTGACGTCATCGAGGCAGGATTCCCCATTAGCTCGCCCGGCGATTTCAATTCGGTTATTGAGATTTCGAAAGCTGTGACGTGGCCGGTCGTTTGTGCGCTGACACGGGCTGTCCAGCGCGACATTGATGTGGCTGTTGAGTCGTTGAAGTACGCCAAACACAAGCGCATCCATACTGGTATTGGTACGAGCGACGAGCACATTAAGTTCAAGTTTAACTCTACGCGTGAGGATATCATCGAGCGGGCCGTGGCTGCCGTGAAGTATGCACGGCGCTTTGTCGACGATGTGGAGTTCTATGCCGAAGATGCTGGTCGGACCGACAATGCCTATCTGGCACAGGTCATCGAGGCTGTCATCAAGGCTGGCGCCACGGTGGTGAATATT
Source organism: Prevotella sp. (assembly GCA_017417465.1). Lineage (GTDB taxonomy): Bacteria > Bacteroidota > Bacteroidia > Bacteroidales > Bacteroidaceae > Prevotella. The sequence continues at coordinate 43,494 of JAFPZD010000265.1, forward strand.
CCTGATACGACGGGCTACTGCACGCCGCAGGAGTTCGGTGCCAAGATTAAGTACCTGGCGGAGCATGTCGATGGCATCGACCGTGCCATCATCTCAACGCATTGCCATAACGACCTCGGGCTGGCAACGGCCAACACGCTTGAGGGCGTGCTTAACGGTGCCCGGCAGGTGGAGGTGACCATCAATGGTATTGGTGAGCGTGCCGGCAATACGTCGTTGGAGGAGATTGCCATGATTTTGAAATGCCGCCGCGACATTGACATTGAGACGAACATTAACACGAAGCACATCTATCCAACGAGCCGCATGGTGAGTGGCCTGATGAATATGCCCATCCAGCCTAACAAGGCCATTGTCGGGCGTAATGCTTTCTCTCACAGCAGTGGCATCCATCAGGACGGTGTTCTGAAGAATGCGCACACCTACGAGATTATGGACCCGAAGGATGTGGGCATCGACGACAATTCAATCGTGCTGACAGCACGCAGTGGACGGGCGGCCTTGAAGCACCGCCTGCATATCAACGGTGTGGACGTCAGTAACGAGCGCAAGCTCGACACCATCTACGAGAAGTTCCTGCAGCTGGCCGACCAGAAGCGCGAGGTGACCGATGCCGACGTGATGATGCTGGCTGGTGCCGATATAGCCGAGCAGCATGCCGTGCGCCTTGACTTCCTTCAGGTGACGACAGGCAAGGGCGTGAAGTCGGTTGCGAGCATAGGCCTTGACATCAGTGGTCAGAAGTTCGAGGCAGCCAGCAGTGGCAATGGACCTGTCGATGCGGCTATCAAGGCGCTGAAGAAGATCATCCTGAAGCAGATGACGCTGAAAGAGTTTACCATTCAAGCCATCTCGAAAGGCTCCGACGATGTGGGCAAGGTCCACATGCAGGTGGAGTACGATGGCCAGATGTACTACGGCTTTGGCGCTAACACCGACATTGTGACGGCGAGCGTCGAGGCATATATCGACTGTATCAATAAGTTTAAATAGACCTATCTACATGCCGCTTCCTACTACTTTGTTCGATAAGATTTGGGACCGCCACGTCGTGCAGGTGGTTGACGACGGGCCGACACAGCTGTATATCGACCGGCTCTATTGCCACGAGGTGACGTCACCGCAGGCTTTTGATGGACTTCGTCGGCGGGGGCTTCAGTGCTACCGTCCGGAACGCATTGTCTGTATGCCTGACCATAACACGCCGACACACGACCAGGACAAACCCATCGCTGACCCGGTGTCGCGTAAGCAGGTGGAGGCATTGGCCAGCAACGCCCGTGCGTTCGGACTGACACACTACGGCATGATGGACCCCCGTAATGGCATCATCCATGTGGTTGGCCCTGAGCAGGGCCTGTCGCTGCCGGGGATGACGATTGTCTGTGGCGACTCGCACACGTCGACACACGGTGCCATGGGTGCCGTCGCTTTCGGCATCGGCACCAGCGAGGTCGAGATGGTGCTGGCTTCGCAGTGCATCCTTCAGCAGAAGCCACGAACGATGCGTATCACCATCGACGGGCAGTTCGGCCCGTGCGTGACGGCCAAGGATATGGCCCTCTTTCTCATCGCACAACTGACGACGGGTGGTGCCACGGGCTATTTCCTGGAATATGCTGGTGAGGCTGTCCGTGCGCTGTCGATGGAGGGACGCCTGACGCTGTGTAACCTGTCGATTGAGATGGGTGCTCGTGGCGGGCTTGTGGCGCCCGATGATACCACCTTTAATTATATAAAGGGCCGCGAGCATGCTCCGAAGGGTGAGGCGTGGGAGCGGGCTGTTGCCTACTGGCGGACGCTGAAGAGCGACCCAGATGCGGTGTTCGACAAAGAACTGTCGTTCCGCGCTGAGGACATTGAGCCGCGCATCACATACGGCACGAATCCTGGCATGGGAATAGGTATTACCTCATGCATCCCTGAAACGTCCACTGACCCTTCCAAAGGTGGGGAGGCAGGCTACCGGAAAGCGTTGGAGTACATGGGATTCAGGCCGGGTGAGCTGCAGATAGGTAAGCCAATAGACTATGTTTTTCTCGGAGCCTGCACGAATGGGCGTATTGAGGATTTCCGGGCCTTTGCTTCCGTGGTGAAGGGACGGCAGAAGGTCGATAGGGTAGTGGCCTGGCTGGTGCCTGGCTCATGGGCCGTCAGTCGGCAGATCCAAGCCGAAGGCCTTGACAAGGTGTTGGCAGAGGCTGGCTTCGAGCTTCGCCAACCCGGCTGTTCGGCTTGTCTAGGCATGAACGACGACAAGGTGCCTTCAGGCAAGTACTGTCTTTCGACGGGCAACCGTAACTTCGAGGGGCGTCAGGGGCCCGGTGCCCGCACTTTGCTTTGCTCACCGTATGTGGCTGCTGCCGCTGCCGTCATGGGCGTCATTACCGATCCAAGAGAAATGTTATGAAACAGAAGTCCGACATCATCACCTCGACCTGCGTTCCACTGCCGTTGGAGAACGTGGACACCGACCAGATTATTCCGGCACGCTTCCTCAAGACTACCGACAAGGAGGGCTTTGGCGAGCACCTCTTCCGCGACTGGCGCTATGCTGCCGACGGTATGCCCGTCACTGACTTCGTGCTGAACAATCCCACCTATAGTGGATGCATCCTCGTGGTGGGACGGAACTTTGGTTTGGGCAGTAGCCGCGAACATGCCGCATGGGCCATCGCCGGCTATGGCTTCCGCGTGGTCATCAGCTCATCGTTTGCCGATATCCATCGTCAGAACGACCTTAACAACTTTGTGCTGCCCGTGGAGGTTAGCGAGACGTTCCTCCAGGAACTCTTCCGTAGTATTGGCGACAACCCGAAGACTGAGGTCGAAGTAAACCTGCCTGCGCAAGTGGTGACAAACCTCGCAACGGGCCATCGCGAACACTTCGCCATCAATGGCTATAAGAAACACTGCTTGATGAATGGCCTCGACGATATTGACTTCCTGATTTCCAGCATGCCGCTCATAGAACAATGGGAGCGCAATCACGTGGAGCCACATTATCATAGGTAACAAGTAACTATCCAATTTCACCCCAACCCATACAAACCATACAAAGCACTTCTTTTGCACTCGTAGAATATAAACTGCTATTTATAGGGGAAATCGGTAGTTAGCACAAGAGACCGATCCCGTTAATCCATGTAATCCGTACCTAATGACCGATTGGGGATGAAAGCTATCCGAAGCATGGAACTAGTGTGGGAAAGCGCATCTGGGCTCAAATTTAAGCTTACATCAGAAGCATCAAGTCAACCTGCGAAAGCGAATGTAGACGCAAAAATGCGCTCACATCGGAAACAGTGAAAATGCCGCAGGGTGGCGTGAGGATTATGAAAGTGAGAAATGGGGTGGTTACCGTAAATGATAGACAACAGCAAAAGACATCCCGCTTCCACAATTCGGAATCTGAATTGGGGAAGCGGGATGTCTTTGGGGAGTGTGTGTCAGTCCATGTGGAACAGCTCGGGCAGGGGGATGGTGACGGGCGAGTTGTCGGGGTTCACCTCCATGATGTCGGCCATCATGTCCCACCAACGCTGTGTGATGGGGTCGACGTTGTCGGTGTCCTGCGAGTTTCCTTCGCCAGAACACTCTTGGTAGGCAAAGAGGATGTTGGTGTCGCGGTCCCAGTAGATGCTGTAGTTGCCGACGCCTTGGTCCTTGATCATTTGTTTCAGTTCAGGCCAAATGGCGGCATGCCGCTTGGCGTACTCCTCCTCGAAGCCGGGCTTGAGGTACATTTTGAATGCAAATCGCTTCATAGGTTGTAGTTTGTTGATGGTTTATTACTAAGTGAAAGAAAATATCCGAGTTTGTAGAGTTTAAAAAGACGGAGGGTGGGGTGGGGGCCGCAGAGCAGCCGTCGCTCAATGGGACCGGCAAGGCGGTGCCAAAGTCTGACAAGGAAGCGGAGCAAGGGGCTGCAACCATCGACGAAGGTGAGCATGTTCGAGTAGCCACGCAGGTCGTCGCGGAAGGTGTGCAGGGTGCGCAGTCCCTCCTCGGTCTTGCTGACGAAGTGGGCGTTGTCCTCGAAGACGAGGAATCCGGCAGGGTTGTCGATGTGGATGATGGAGACCCCCGCTGCTTGTATCTGCTTGCCAAATAGCACGTCCTCATAGCCATAGTGTCGGAAACGCTCATCGAAAGGGTGCGCGAGCATGAGGTCGCGTCGCACCAGAAAGTTGCAGGTGTGGAAGTGGAGGAAGGGATGACGACGGCGCTCGTCAGCACGATGTTGTGGCTCGCAGGCTTTCTCGTAGCGGTAGCGCAGTTTTGAATTGTCGCCAGGTCCCACGACATAGCCGCCATAGGCAATGTCAGTAACGTCGCTGTTGAGGTAGTCGCTGAGGAAATGGCATGAGGGGATGGCCATGTCGCAATCGAGGAAGAGCAGCCATTGGAAGCGTGCCTCGTGAGCCAGGAAGTTTCGAATAGCGGCGCGTCCGTTGTTCACACCACGGTCAATGAAGCGGCAGCTTGATAGCTGTTCCACTTCACGGCAGAGGTCGACGAAGCGACGATCGGTCGACCCGTCGTCGGCAACGATAATCTCATAGCGGAGACCGTCGATGTCTTCCGCTTGATGATGCAACTCGGTGACCATTGCACGGCAGTCACCGTTGTATGTAGGTATCAAAACAGACAGTTCTTGCTTCATTTCGGCCCAAAATTACACAAAAAACTTTAAACACAAGCATAAAAGGCGGAAAAAGTTTGCCCATGTCGCTAAAAAAGTGTAATTTTGCGCCCGCTATTACGAGTTAGTGGCATGAAATTCATCTAAAATCAAAAATTTAACAACAAAACATGGCAACAAAAATCAGATTGCAGCGCGGTGGCCGTAAGGACTATGCTTTCTATAGCATTGTAATCGCCGACGCTCGTGCACCACGTGATGGTCGTTTCACTGAGAAGATTGGTACTTACAATCCTAACACCAATCCCGCCACGGTAGACATGAATTTCGACCGTGCATTGTATTGGGTAGAGGTTGGCGCACAGCCCACTGATACCGTTCGCAACATCCTCAGCCGTGAGGGCGTCTACCTGATGAAGCACCTGCGCAAGGGTATGGCAAAGGGCGCTTTCGATGAGGAGTCTGCTCAGCGCAAGTTCGATGCATGGAAGGCCGACAAGCAGAGAGGTCTTGAGAAAGTTCGCGAGGCCGAAGCAAAGGCAAAGAAGGACGCTGCCGCCAAGGCTCTCGACGCCGAGAAAAAGGTGAATGAGGCTATCGCCCAGAAGGTTGCAGAGAAGAAAGCCGCCGCCGTTCAGGAGGCTGCTGCCGAGGCTGCACCCGCTCAGGAGGAGGCTCCCGCCGAGGCATAAGCACCGACGTGAATCGCCAAGCTTTTCACAAGACCGTTGTCACCAATATGCAGGCGGCAACGGCCTTTTTTTTATGAAAGAAACAGCCTTTCAATGAGGCAAAAGAGTAAAAAGACAAAATAGTAAAAAGGAAACGGGTAACAGTGGAAAGCGAATTGTTATCACAGCTCAACGACAGCCAGCGTGAGGCCGTGCTCTACATGGACGGTGCGTCGCTGGTGATTGCCGGCGCCGGCTCAGGCAAGACACGTGTTTTGACCTATAAGATAGCCTACCTGCTGCAGCAAGGGCTGAAGCCCTGGAACATCCTGGCGCTGACGTTCACCAACAAGGCAGCCCGCGAGATGAAGGAGCGCATAGGGCGACTGGTGGGTGACGAGCAGGCTCGCTATCTGCAGATGGGTACGTTCCACTCCGTCTTTTCGCGCATCCTCCGTTCGGAAGCCGACAAGGTGGGCTATGCCTCGAATTTCACCATCTACGATCAGACCGACGCCCGCTCGCTGGTGAAGAGCATTATTAAGGAAATGGGCCTCGACGACAAGGTCTACAAGCCGTCGAGCGTCAGCGACCAGATATCGATGGCCAAAAACCACCTTATCATGCCCACCCAGTTTGTCAATTGTTCGCTGTTCGACACGAAGCGCCCCAAGGTCCACGATGTCTATCTGCGCTATGTGGAGCGTTGCCGTCAGGCCAACGCCATGGACTTCGACGACTTGTTGGTACAGACGTTCCTGCTCTTCGAGCACCATGAAGAGGTGCGACGCAAATACGTGGAGAAGTTCCAGTTTGTGCTCGTCGATGAGTATCAGGACACGAACATTGCCCAGCAGCGCATCGTGCTGCAGCTGACTCGCGAACGACAGCGTGTGTGTGTCGTTGGCGACGATGCACAGAGTATCTATAGCTTCCGTGGCGCCAACATTGATAACATTCTGAATTTCAGAGAATCATACGATAACGCTAAACTATTCAAGCTAGAGCAGAACTACCGCTCCACGCAGCGCATTGTGCAGGCGGCCAACAGTCTGATACGCAAGAACGAACGGCAGATTCCAAAGGACGTCTACAGCCGTAACGACGAGGGCGAGCGCGTCATGCTGAAGGAGGCCTATAGTGACAAGGAGGAGGCAATCATCGTCTGTAAGGACATCAAGCGCCTGCGTCGTCAGGAGCAGTGCGAATACAGCGACTTCGCCATCCTCTATCGCACCAACTCACAGAGTCGCTCGTTCGAGGAACAGATGCGCAAAGAGGGCATCCCGTATCGCATCTATGGTGGGCTGAGCTTCTATCAGCGCAAGGAGATCAAGGACGTCATCGCCTACTTCCGCGTGGTGGCTAACCCCAACGATGAGGAGGCACTGAAGCGCATCATCAACTACCCTACGCGTGGCATCGGCGACACGACGGTGCAGAAGATTGTCGATGCGGCGACAGCCTACGGCGTGTCGCTGTGGACGGTCATCACACAGCCTGCACTCTTCCGACTCGATGTGAACAAGGGAACGGCAGCGAAGCTCGACGCTTTCCGTACGCTGGTGGAAGTGTGGGGGAGCCGCCTTGCCACTGAGGATGCCTACCAGCTGGGCCATGCTATCATTATGGAGAGTGGCATCTCGAAAGACATCTACAGCAGCCGCAACCCAGAGGACATCTCGCGTCAGGAGAATCTTGAGGAGTTCCTCGGTGGCATGCAGGACTTCGTGGAAAGCCGCCGTGAGGAGGGCATGGAAGGCCAGACGTCGATTAGCGACTTCTTGCAGGAGGTGGCTCTGCTGACCGACCTTGACAGCGACACTGACGAGACACAGTCGAAGGTGTCGCTGATGACTATCCACTCGGCCAAGGGTTTGGAGTTTCCCACGGTGTTCGTCGTTGGTCTTGAGGAGAACATCTTTCCCTCGCCCATGTGTACCAACTCGGCCCGTGACCTCGAAGAGGAGCGACGCCTGTTCTACGTGGCCATCACTCGTGCCGAGCGTCATTGCATACTGACCTGTGCGCAGAACCGTTTTCGTTATGGGCGTATTGAGTACGACTCACCATCACGCTTTCTGCGCGACATTGACCCCTCGTTGCTGAAGATAGTGGGCGAGGACGACGACAAGCCCGACTTCGGCAACAGCAACCTGCCCTGGAAGCAGAAGGACTTTGGGGGTGGTAGTGGCACTTATGGCCGACGCTCGTCGTATAATCAGCAGAACCCTAACCCTGTGGGTACGCAGTTCCGTGCCGATCCCATGCCACGTGCTGTACCTCCACGCCAGCCCGAAAAGCCGGTCGACCCGTTCTCTGAGAGCTTCAAGCGCCAGCTTAGCCAAGCCTACCACCGTAACTTGCGCCCTGTGACACCACGCTCGTCGGCTGCCACTACACCACCAACATCCTCACCGACGCCAGCCTCACCCTCGCAACTGAAGGAGGGTAGCGTCATTGAGCACCAGCGGTTTGGCATTGGCACAGTGCTACGCCTCGAAGGTGCTGGCGAGAACGAGAAAGCCACCGTGGAGTTTCGCAATGCGGGCACGAAGCAGTTGCTGCTTAAATTCGCTAAATACAACATCATCAAATAAAAGTGCTTATGGACAGCAAGAAAGATATTCTTTGTATTGGTCATATCACCCACGACCGTATCATTACGCCCTCTACGCCACAAGGCGTCGACTGCGCTGGCGGCACGGCCTACTACGTGGCATGGGCCCTGAACCACCTGCCGAAGGACATCAGCTACGGCATCGTAACCGCCGTTGGCGACGACCTGAAACATGAAATTGAAAAGCTGCAGGCAGCAGGTGTCAGTATTCAGGATCTGGGCAGCCCCACGAGCGTGTTCTTTGAGAACAGCTATGGCCGCAACATGAATAACCGCCGCCAGAAGGTGATGTCGAAAGCTGCGCCCTTCACCATCGAGCAGCTCAGCGACGTCGAGGCAGACGTGTTTCATCTTGGTACCCTGCTCGTCGACGACTTTGCACCCGAGGTAGTGGAATACTTGGCACAGAAGGGGCGTGTCTGCCTCGATGTGCAGGGCTACCTGCGTAAGGTGTGCAACAATCGAGTGTATGCCGTAGACTGGACTGACAAACTGCGCGTACTGAAGCATACTGACATCCTGAAGGTTAATGAATACGAAATTGACGTGTTGACCGACGGAGAGCGTGACCTGCAACGTGGAGCGCGGCTCATCAGCAGCTGGGGCGTGCGCGAGGTACTCGTCACCCTGGGCAGCTATGGCTCGCTCATCTATGACGGCAACCGCTTCTACGAGATTCCAAGCTATTCGCCCCGCCAAGTGGTCGATGCCACTGGCTGTGGCGACACCTATGCCGCTGGCTATCTGTATGCGCGTGCCCAGGGTGCCGATTGCGAAGAGGCAGGGCGGTTTGCAGCTGCCATGTGTACGCTGAAACTTGAGCACACAGGCCCCTTCGACAGCACAATCGATGATGTGCGTCGTATTATGGCCTCCAAATAGCTATACTCCTCAATTTCTCAACTCCCCAACTCCCCAACTTCTCAACTCCCCAACTCCTCAACTCCCCTATGACTCCAGATATTTTTACAACACTGATTGCCCAGAGCCTGAACCTGAACTTGGAGGCTGTGCGCAATACGCTGGCCTTGCTGGCCGAAGGCTGTACCATTCCATTTATCTCACGTTATCGCAAGGAGCGCACCGGCGCCCTCGACGAAGTGCAGATTGCCGCCATCAGCGACGAGAACGAGCGGCTGCAGGACATTGCGAAGCGCAAAGAGACCGTCGTCAAGACGATTACTGAACAGGGAAAGATGACGCCTGAGCTGCAACAACGCATTGCCGACTGCTGGGATGCCACAGAGCTGGAAGACATCTACCTGCCATACAAGCCACGCCGTCGTACACGTGCGCAGGTGGCTCGTGAGCAGGGGCTTGAGCCGTTGGCCCTCGTCTTGCTACAGCAACACACACGTGACCCTGAGCAAGCTGCCCTGCCGTTCGTTGTGGGCGATGTTGGCGATGTGGAGACTGCCCTGAAAGGGGCGCAGGACATCATTGCCGAGATGGTCAGTGAGGATGAGCGTTCACGCCAACAGCTGCGTGGCAGCTACCGTCGCACGGCCATCATCACATCGAAAGTGGTCAAAGCCAAGGCTGACAGTGACGAGGCCGCTAAGTACAGCGACTACTTCGACTGGCAGGAACCACTGCGGCGCTGCTCCAGCCACCGCCTGCTGGCCATGCGTAGAGGCGAGAGCGAGGGCATCCTGCGACTGAGCATCGACCCTGTCAGTGATGAGGAGTGCATCGATCGTCTGAAGCGTCATTATGTTTATGGCAACACACCCTGTGGGCGCTTGGTCGGTGAGGCCGTGGAGGACGGCTACAAACGGCTGCTGAAGCCCAGCATCGAGACCGAGTTCAACAATCTGAGCAAGGAGAAGGCCGACGAGGAGGCCATTCGTGTGTTTGCTGAGAACCTGCGGCAGCTGCTCCTTGGCGCACCGCTGGGGCAGAAGCGCGTGATGGGCATCGACCCAGGATTCCGTACGGGTTGTAAGGTGGTGTGCCTTGATGCGCAGGGTAACCTGTTGCACCATGAGGCCATCTTCCCACACCCTCCAGTGAATAAGCGCATGCAGGCTACCGTTCATCTTCAGCAGATGCTGCGCGACTACCAAGTGGAGGCTATTGCTATTGGCAATGGCACTGCCAGCCGTGAGACGAAAGCCTTTGTGGAAGACGCCAAAGAAGCTTCTGTGCCAGTCTTTGTGGTCTCTGAGGACGGCGCATCGGTCTATTCGGCATCGAAGGTGGCACGCGACGAGTTCCCCGACGAGGATGTCACTGTCCGTGGGGCTGTTTCCATAGGTCGACGACTGATGGACCCGCTGGCTGAGCTCGTGAAGATTGACCCAAAGAGCATCGGGGTAGGGCAGTACCAGCACGACGTAGACCAGACAAAGTTGAAGCATCAGCTCGACCAGACCGTTGAGTTTTGCGTTAATCAGGTGGGCGTCAACCTCAACACGGCTTCGCAGCACTTGTTGCAATATGTCAGTGGTCTGGGACCTGCACTGGCGAAGAACATTGTGGACTACCGCCGTGAAAACGGGGCGTTCACCTCACGCTCACAGCTGAAGAAGGTGCCCCGACTGGGACCTGCCGCCTTCGAACAGTGTGCAGGCTTCCTGCGAATACCCAATGCCAAGAACCCGCTCGACAACAGTGCCGTGCATCCTGAGCGCTATGCCGTTGTTGAGCAGATAGCCCACGACAGTGGCTGTGCTGTCAGCGATCTGGTGGGCACTGGCAAGGAGGCTTCGGAGCTTCGCGCGCGCGTAAATATAAATAGGTATGTTACCGATGAGGTGGGATTGCCCACACTGACAGATATCATGCAGGAACTGGAAAAACCAGGGCGTGATCCACGTGAGCAGCTCGAGGAATTCGAGTTCGACAATCGCGTACAGACCATTGACGATCTGGATGAAGGCATGATACTGCCAGGCATCGTGACAAACATCACCAATTTTGGCGCTTTCGTCGACATCGGTGTCCATCAGGACGGTCTTGTACACATATCGCAGATAGCCAACCGCCGCATCGCTCATCCTACGGACGTGCTGCGCCTGCACCAGCATGTTGAAGTGAAGGTACTTGAAGTGGATCGTCGGCGCAATCGCATCTCGCTCACCATGAAGCTATGATTCCTCTCGGAGAAGTCCATGGGTCCTCTCGGAGAAGTCTGTGAGTCTTCTCGGAGAAGTCCATGGTTTCTCTCGGAGAAGTCTGTGAGTCCTCTCCGAGTAGACTATTCGGATATAATAGGGAATAAATCTATTCTACTTTACCTCCTCATCTCCTCATCTCCTCATCTCCTCACCTCCCAAAAAATCACTCACTGATGGCCTTCAGCAGTTGGAGAAGGCTGCTTTCACTCTGCCAGCTGAAATCGGGCAAACCAATGATGCGCTTCATCATCGTGCGCTGCTCCTTGCTGATTTTGCGCATCAGTTCGCGTTCGTGCACTTTTACGAACGCTCCATCGAGCAGATAATAATAGTGGCGAAATACAGGCAGCTTGTAGTCGTCCTCATTGTTGAGGTCGACGGTGGAAGTGCTCAACTGGTCACCCCCAAAAGTGACGCTGCTGATATTCACGTTGTTGCGAAGATTACGCTCGTAGGTTTCCTGATCGAAAAGCTCGATACAAAACAAGCGGTTCTTGCCAACCGAGTCGATGAGGAATGCCAATTGTCCATTGAGGTTCACGAATGAGCGATCGTCGAAGTCAACAGCCACAATGTTCTCCATGTTGGCCTCCATCGTATACTCGCCCTTCAAGTAGAGTAGGGAACTATTCTTCAGGAAGACGTTGGTCAACGACTGTTTCAGCGTACGCCCGTCCTTCAGGGTGATGGTTGAGGGCCTGAACTCACGATAGAGGGTTGCCATCGTTGTACGCTTCTGAGCGGTCAGCGACAATGAGAGTAGCAGAAACAGGGAGATGCAGAGTGAAAGCCTTTTAGTCATAATCTTATCTACTTAAAAAGCCCATCGATTGCTATGAATCAATGAGCCTTTAGTTTGCGGTGCGTACGAGATTCGAACTCGTGACCTCCTGCGTGACAGGCAGGCATTCTAACCTACTGAACTAACGCACCTCCTTCATTTATACCCTTTGCAATCAGCGAACCGTGCGGTGCGTACGAGATTCGAACTCGTGACCTCCTGCGTGACAGGCAGGCATTCTAACCTACTGAACTAACGCACCTCGTGGTCGTTTCGCTGTTTGCGGGTGCAAAGGTATAAACTTTTTTTGGATTAGAGAAATATTTCCCGATAAAGTTTCAGAGTTTAACATCCTTAAACAGTTCGGGCGTCGTCTTCGAAGTGCACCCGTCGTAGTTTGGGAAGTGCTTCTTCGAGAGAAAGAAAGTGCAAAATATTAAAAATGCCCTTTTTTTTGGCCGTTTCAGTTTTATTATGTAACTTTGCAGACAAATCATTTAATAGATATAAGTTATGAAAAGGATTCTGTTATTTCTGCTCTGCATGTTGACTGGCATGCAGTCGATGAAAGGTGCAGTTAAAAGTGAGGCGTATGTTGAATTCACGGCTGAGGACTCAACCTTGACATTCCGTTATGACAATAAAAGGGAGTCAAGAACTGGTATCGTCTTTGATTTGAATAAAGTGAATATAACCCAAGGTGCTTCCTCTGCTACACATGTTTTTAGTGATGAACCAGTTTGGTATTCAACCAAAGTCTCTAAACTTGTTAAAAAAGTTGTGATCGAACCGATGTTTGCAGCTAATAGTTGGCCCTCGACCACACATAAGTGGTTCGCCGATATGGAAAACCTTGAGAGTATTATCGGATTGGAAGGACTCAAAACGGGTGCTGTTCTTGACATGAGTTACATGTTTGCAAACACAAAGTTGCGTGAGCTCAACTTGAGTAACTTTATTGTTTGGAGAGTATATTCCATGTTTAATATGTTCAGTGGTTGTTCAAATCTGGAGTCGCTTGATTTGGGTTTTTCTGAAGAAGGAAATGCAAGATTCGAGACGCTATACATGGATTGCATGTTTAAGGACTGCAGTCGTCTGACGAGTCTCGACCTGAGTCACTTCCATTTCTATAGACTGGAAAACACGACTTCAATGTTCATGGGTTGTTCGAGTCTTGAAAAGATTTATGTCAACACCGAATGGGACGTCTCAGGCATTACTTCGGCTGATTCTTACAATATGTTCTATGGCTGTAGCAGCCTTATGGGAGGTTCTGGTACTGTTTACGACGAGAATCATGTTGACGCCCTATACGCCCACATTGACGGGGGCACGTCAAATCCGGGTTACTTGAGATTATGGAAGGAGGAAAAGGCGTATGTGTCGTTTTCCGCCTTAACGTCAACGCTGTCATTCCACTACGATCGGGACTATGACAACAACATGCCAGGAACCACCTATTATGATTTGAACAGCGCTACATACGAAAAACCCATGTGGGTCGATGATGGAACAAGTAGAAGGGTTTCCTCTGTGGTGTTCGACCCCTCGTTTGCCGTGGTTACTCCTACGACTACCTTTGAGTGGTTTTTCAATATGCGGTTGTTGAATTCTATCAAAGGTCTTCAATACCTCAATACCGGACAAGTGACGATCATGCGCGAAATGTTTTCTCACTGTGAGATGCTGAAGCACCTTGATCTTAGCCTTTTTGACACTCAGAATGTGACTGATATGGCAAAAATGTTCCAGAGTTGTCAAGCCATTAAAACCCTTGACCTGAAGAGTTTTGACACAGGGCAGGTTACAAACATGGAACAGATGTTCGCCCAGTGCGAGGAACTGCAGTTTATTCTTGTCAGCGACAAGTGGAGTAGGTCGAGCCTGAGTAAGTCGGACGGCATGTTCACCGACTGCA
>JAFPZD010000266.1 GCA_017417465.1 Prevotella sp.
AGAACATGTTTTCCCAATGCAGGGAAATAGCGTTGAAAATTGCAGCTGAACTGGGAAAAGCACGCCTCTCGCAAGAGTGAGTTTCCCAATTCCTTCCCAAATCCTTCCCAAAACGTTCCAGGCCATCTGGGACGTTTTTTTATGCCTATCTTTGCATCAGAATTCGATACCCACGGCGCTAACCGAGCACGGGTCGCGGGGACGGACAGGATGAAACTGCCGCTATGTCAGATGTCCGTTGTGCGAGCGGGTATTACTTTAATACCTTTAATAAAAATGGCAAACAAATCAAATCCCAACCACGAGGGTTGGAACCGCAACACGGAACTGGGCTGCGACGTGAAGACCATTCTGCGCAGCGACCGTAAGATGAAAGTTGGAAAGACGTACAGAGGCATGCTGACGCGCGACTACGACCGCGTGGTCGACGACATCCTCTACCTCGATGCTCACTACACGTTCGTGGAGACGCTGCCTTCTACCAACGGCAAGCGAAACCCGCGCCTCTTTGAGGGCCGCTACATCACGATTACCCGCCGCGAAGACGGCTCGCTGAACCTGAACTTCAAGAGCCTGAAGATGGAGGCCGGCTTCTCGGTCGACGGCTACGCCCTCGGAGTGATGGGCGAGCTGCGCCAGGCGCTCGGAGGCCTCGTAGAGGAGTAACTACGAGCAACGAGCGTTCCAGTTCCAATTGTTCCAATTAAAAAACATGGAACAACACCCCCTTCTAAAGATTTTATAACTAATTGATATATAGATAGTTATATAATATTTCAGGGGGAATGGATACCCTTAAAATATAACTGGAACAACTGGAACTGGAACGCTTAGGTCATTAAATTCTTATCTAAAAAGCAGTATATCAATGAGATACAACATTTCAAAACCAACAGCACCTAAGATGCCTCGCCTCGGAAAAGGCACAGAGTGCATCAAAATCCTGCTCACGCAGGTGTCAAAAGACATGTATGAACCGCTGGTTCCGATGTTTTTCCCCATACTCGGCGCACATGTAAGCGGCTCCGAATTTCAATATCCCGACCTCACTTGGAAGGAACTGTGTGGCATGATGGCAAATCTGGTGGCCGATAGTGGCTGTAATAAGGGCCAACTGTCACTTTTAGTGGAAGCAATTTGCAGGGATTTCCGAGATCACGACGAGGCAGAATTGAAGAAACTCGTGGAATGGTCCAAACAGGTGAAGACCAAGTCGGCCAACAAGGAGAAGCCTGCCCGTCCGGATGTGGCCATCTGGTTTCCGCCTTCTGACATCACCAATGCGGCTTTCATCCAGAACTCTATGGGCTGTGAAGCGCTTGGTGCTCGCACGCAATACCTTAATATGCCTGAGGTGGAGATGGCAGATAAGATGTGCGGCGGACACAAGCAGGTCACCCAGATGCTCCGTAACATCTACGACCGCCAGCGAGCAGGAGCCTTGCGTGCTACGGCTGACGGCATCACGGGCAACCCCATTCTTCGTACCAACCTGACAATCTCCAGCACTCCGTTTGCCACTCGTAAGTTCTATAAGAACGAGCTGTTCAACGGTACGTTTGGCCGAATGGTTTTTTCCTACAAGGCTCGCACCAGCCGCGACGGACGCATTCCCCGACAAGGCAAGTACACAGACGAGTTCTACCAAAAGCTTGACGAGTACTTGGTGCGCCTTGACATCTGTAAAGGCCGCTACATCATCCGTCCGCTGAACAGGCTTGTGGACAACCTGGCTCAGGACATGGCTTCACTGGCCGACTTGGCAGACGACGATGTGCTCTGGGACGTCTCGAAGCGTGCATTGGTCAGCGCGTGGAAGGCTGGCTGCGTGATGTGGGTGCTCAACAATCAGACGTGGACGAAGTCGATGGGAGAGCTCGTTGAATGGCTGGTCTATCACGACATCTGGAGCAAGATGCAGATTTTTGCGGACATGTTGAAGGATGGTGACACCAGCACCTCAGAGACAAGCAAGACAGGCCCAAAGAACATGCTTGAAGACCTGCCCGACAACTTCAACGAGGCACAACTGCAAGCTCTCCGCACCAGCCTTGGCAAGAGTGTGGAGGGGACCGGTGGGCAATTGCGCAAGTGGGTGTTCCGCAAGTTCATCACCTACTCGGATGAGACGGGACTGTACACGAAGACAGCAAGCTATCTTCGAAATGAAAAGTGAAAAGTGAAAAATCAGAAATGATGGATAAACTGGAATTGCAAAGGCTCCGCGACCTTCCCATTGAGGGGGTCGCAGAGCGACTTGGATTGCATGTCGTCCGCCATAAGGCGCTGTGCCCGTTCCACGACGATCATCATGCCTCGCTGTCGTTCTCCGTGCGCAGGAACACGTTCCGATGCTTCGTATGCGATGCCCATGGCGGCACCATCGACCTTGCGATGCGACTCTTGAACAAGCCGTTTGTGGAGGCCTGCCGATGGCTCGCCGACGAGCATAACGTCATCCTCACGGAGTATAAGCCGAAGGACGTGGAGCCGCCAAAACCGTTCGACGCCCAGCGCTATGAGCGGTTCTTCCTTCGTCCCTGGCTCTCGCCCGAGGCCCGCCGGTTTCTCTACGACGAGCGGCGGCTGGATGAGCGAGTGGTGCGTTGGTGCCGCCTGACCTCTTGGCGCGACCGCGAGGGCGTGAACTGGCTGCAGATACCCTACTACGACCGCGAAGGTAAGCTGATAGGCGTGCAGAACCGAAATCTTGTAAAGAACGGCCTTCCCCGTTTCCGCTTCCCCTACGGCAGCCGCTGCTCTATCTACAACCTGCCCGTGCTGAATCTCCTTCGTCCCGGGGAACCGTTGTGGATCACCGAGGGCTGTTCAGACTGCTGGGCGATGCTCTCATCCGGCCACAAGGCCATCGCCATCCCCTCGGCCACCCTGCTGAAACCTTCCGACGTAGAAATCCTCTCAACTCTCAACTCTACACTCTCAACTGAATATCACATGTATCCCGATCGCGACGAGCCCGGCGAGCGCCTATTCCTTCAATTGCAACAGGTGCTGCCCAATCTGGAACACCACCAACTGCCACCCGACTGTAAGGACTTCAGCGAATTTAATCTCGCCACGCGTAGGGGCAGACCCCTGTGTCTGCCC
>JAFPZD010000267.1 GCA_017417465.1 Prevotella sp.
AAGCGACGGCCGTCGCCGGGGAAGTACATGTAGCGATAGTTGTAGGCCTGTACATCGGTCTGCAGGGCAAGGTCGCATGGCAGCGAGTCGGTATCCCAGTTGCGATAGCGCGGATGCATGGCCACGGTGACAAGTCGTGTGGAATCGTAACGCTGGATGAGTGTCTTCTGCAGTTTAAACATGGTCACGCCGAAGTCGTTGAACGGCTGATTGGGATCTTGCTGCAGTTCGTTGCCAAGACTCCAAAGCACTACGGATGGCGAGTTGCGGTCGCGGCGCACCCACTCGGGAACATCGTATTGCCACAACTGTTCGAACGCCACGCGGCCGCCTGTGTGCTGACGTGTCCACTTGTCGTAGAGCTCGTCGACGACGAGGATGCCATACTTGTCGCAAAGCTCGATGAACTCGCGGCTATAGGGGTTGTGACTAGTGCGGATGTGATTCATGCCAAACTGCTTCATGAGCTGCAGGCGCTTCTCAATGGCACGCGGATAGTTGGCAGCACCGAGCGCTCCAAGCGAGTGATGGTTGGCATAGCCTTTCAGCAACACTTTCCGGCCATTGAGCTTCAGACCATAGTCGGGACCTATTTCGATGGTGCGAATGCCGAAACGCTCGCTGACCTCGTCGGCAACCGTTCCATCTTCGCGCACAAGTTGGGCTACGACGGTGTAAAGGCGTGGGTTGTCGACGTCCCACAGCTGCGGCTGCGGTATCTGGATATCATTCAGATAAGCCTCCATGGTGCGCGACTGCGTATTTCGACGACGTGTCGACGTGCCCTCATAGACCTGCTGCCCATCGGGATCGAGGATTCGCACGCGCAGCCCTGTCTGACGGTCGCGCCCACGATTGGTGAACTCCGCCGAGATGTCAACATAGCGGTTCTCGCGTGTACGGATATAAAGAGGATGTCGCGTGAAGAACTGGTCGCCTGCTGTAGCAATGAGTTTCACACAGCGGAAGAGACCACCACCGGTATACCAACGGGAGCTGAACGGGTCGCGTGTGTCGGCCCGCACGGCGATGACGTTGTCCTCACCAAAGCGCAGTCGGCCCGTGATGTCAACCTCGAAGCCCACGTAGCCATAGTCGGTACCGCCAATGCGCTCACCATTGAGGTAGACATCGCCAACATACATGATGCCTCCGAAGTCGAGCAGCAGGCGCTTGTCCTTCAGACTGGCATCGGGCGTCAGGTGATAGCGATACCACCCCTGCCCCATCTCCTTGAAGCCGCGGCTCGAAAGGCGACTCCTGATGTTCGCGGCAACATCGGTATTATCGGCTTTCTCGCCTGCATCGGGTGCCACCCACGGCTGTTCAATCTGGAAATCGTGAGGAAGGGCGACGGTGCGCCAGCTACTATCGTCGTAGGCAGGCTGCGCTGCCTCCGTGATGTCGCCGGCATGGAACCGCCAGCCATCGACTAAGTTCTCCACCATGCGTGTCTGTGCCTGCACGGCCAGTGACGACAATGCCACTATGGCTAGCAGCCAACAACGCTTCCAAGCTCTCGTCGTGTTGAAAAGGGATGCTTTCATAAAGGTTCGTCAGTTTATTTCTTGCAAAGATACAAAAAAACTCGAGTAAGTATGCAAAAATGAAGTGATTTCTTTTGACGGCAATAGAAAATTCTGGTTCTGCACCTATTTATATATAGTCAAGGTAAACAAAAAGCCCCGGTCTCACGACCAGGGCTAGGGGGTGACACTAAAAGAGTGAAATATATTTCAAATCGATTATGAAAATATTAACCATTACCCCCTTTTTTCTACATATTCATGCCACCATCGACCTGGATGACCTGACCGCTGACATACGACGAGAGGTCGCTGGCCAGATAAACGGCTGTGTTGGCGATATCGTCGACAGTGCCACCGCGACGAAGAGGA
>JAFPZD010000035.1 GCA_017417465.1 Prevotella sp.
ATATAAATATATATATATAATATTAAAAACATTATATTCTCCTTAGGTATACTTAAAAAGACACCTAATATTTGTGACCTTTGTGACCAACACTTTTAGTAATAAATATATACAACAACAAACACGATTAAACCACAATCATCATTATGGAAGAAATTGGAATGATCACCTCCCAGAGTCCGCTGCAGCAGCTACTTTATGCTCTGGAACTAAGGAGGGATTGCGAAAACATGATTGGGATTGCGAAAACACGCGAAAGAACGAAAACATGCGAAAATTTTCGCGATTTTCGCGATGTTCGTGCACTTTTGCAATAAACATAAACAATGTTCGCGAGGGTCGCGGCTGCTTTATGCTTAGGTATACCCAAGGTGTATTTTGGGGGGTAAAACGCAGGAAACCCCAGTGTTTACATTGGAAAGCGGAAAGGTCACAAAAGTCACAAATATCAGGTGTCATTTTCAATGTTACGCCCTCGAAGGTTTGGAGACATTAATTCGGGCATCGGTTCGACACGGTTTAAGACGGTGAAGGGGTGGGGCATCGGTTCGACACGGTTTATTGTGGGGCATCGGTTCGACACGGTTTATTGTGTGGCATCGGTTCGACACGGTTTATTGTGTGGCATCGGTTCGACACGGTTTATTGTGTGGCATCGGTTCGACACGGTTTATTTGTGTGGCATCGGTTCGACACGGTTTAAGACGGTGAAGGGGTGGGGCACCGGCATCTTCAGAGGAGATAGGGCGATACCCATACGAAAATAGCTGTTCCTTTCAGGGAGCGGCTTTTTTTATGGGCATAAATTATATTTATGTGTTAAATATTCGGTGTTTATTGTTAATTTGTTTGGCCGTTCGGGGGCTTCTTCGTACCTTTGCGCCCATAATAAAAATACAACAAATATTTTATAACCTACTAATATTATGAAGAAAAACTACTTCTTAGTTGCATTGATGATGCTCCTTTGTGGAGCAGGTAATGCTATGGCCGACACTTACAAGGTCGACTTTGAGACAACACAGGACACCAGTGACCATGAGTTCCGCGTGGACATCGGGTGGGGTCACATCAAGGACTGCTACGAGCACCCGTTTTGGAGTTCCATGAGTGAGTACGTTAATTACTCCTACGTGGAAAATGCTGGTGTCGATGGTTCACAGGCATTGAAAGTTGGTACGCAGACTTTAGGCTATGTCCCCAGGTACGACCTGCTGGTAACGCCGAAAGTAAGCGGTACTGTCAGTATCATGGTAAAGGCTGCCGCCACCAATGGCGAAGATGCTTCCAGCATTAACTTCTACATTGTGAACGACGGTGTAAAGGGCGACGAGATTATTCCCACTTCAGCCCCCACACTGACCACCGACGGCTATGTGAAGTATGAACTTGGTGAGCAGGACGGCGTGAACATCGGTATCCGCGGACAGTTCGTCTATATCGATGACTTCGAGGCTGGCAGCGCCGAGATCACGAAGGTCAAAGGTCTCACTGTCGTAGGTGCAACCGTAGCTGAAGATGCCAATATAACCACAGAATTGGACACCAGTGGATGGATTCCCGAACAGGTGACCTACATCAACTGCGACGCCGATGGCAAGTACACGCTGTCGTACGACATCGAGCTGAAGAACACTGGCGACCTGACGCTGGAACCTGGTGATGAGACCTACACCATCTCCATCTACGACTTCGACAACGGCCGCGACGACATCGTCATTGCTGAGAATCTGCCCATCACCAAGGCCATTGAGCCAGGCATGACCGAAAAGGTAAACTTCAAGATTGAGGACCTGACGGTAGCAAACCCCACTGAAATGACCACCATCTATTTGGCCATCCGTGAGAATGTAACAAATACGGAGTTTGGCAGAGGGTTTGATAACAGCATCAAAGTGAAATATAATGCCCCCGCTCCCGTTCCCGAGCAGGCACTGACTATCACTGCCGCCGAGGCTACCTTCGATACGTTCGTTAATGGCGACGGCTACACCTGCGTCGCTGCTAATGCTGAAGGCATGTTTACGCTGTCGTTCAACGTCACGGTTAAGAACACTGGCACCAACCCCATCACCGTGGGCACCGAGAACTATGCCATCCAGATGATGGATGCCGGTGGCTTCGGCTCGTCGCCAATGGGCGAGAGAGTTGTCATCAATGAGGATCTGCAGCCCGAGCAGGAGATTGTGGTTCCTGTCTCTGTCACACTGTCAAGAGATGAGTATCCGAGTGAGATGGCCATCAACTTCAAGGAGTACATCACTGAGACCGTCTATGAGACAGGACTGCGCATTTTGGCCGATGACGACCCGAGCATCGAGAAGCGACAGCTGGAAATCACCCGCGTTGAGAACAAGACAGCTACACGCAATGATTTCTCTGGCTTCTCAATCAAGACCTATACCGACACCGACGCCGACGGTAACTTCACCATCGAGGCCGACGTGACCGTGAAGAACAGTGGCAACCGCACCCTGAGCAACGACGACATGCTGCTGACGCTTTACAACAATGCCGACGAGAACATGGTGTTTGCCACCGCACAGGTAGGACAGGATCTGGAGCCCGGACAGAGCGCAACAGTGAACCTGAAGGCCGTGCTCAACATTGCCGATTATCCCGGCACGATTACTTATTATGTCAAGGAGAACATCTCGAACACCAGTGAATATGTCGTCAGCACAGAGGCCTTCAAGAAGGAGACCACCGTTGACCTCGTCATCGGCGAGGACGGCTGGGCATCGTTCTGCTGCGACAAGAATCTGAGCTTCGTCAACTGCGAGGGTCTGACGGTCTATGTAGTGACCAACGTGGAGAATGGCTATGCCAAGCTGGAAGAGGTTACTGAGATGCCGGCTTACTATGGCATCCTGCTGCAGGGCGAACCGGGCACCTACAAAGCCGACATCGTTGACCACGCTGAGGCTCCTGAGAATAACATGCTGCGTGCAAGCCTGTATGGAACGACTGTCGTAGACAACGAATATGCTGATGCACCTTATGGTAAGACCTACGCTTTTGGCAAGAAAGACGACAAGGTAGGCTTCGTCCTGGCATCCTTGGAGTACGTCATCCCTGCCGGTAAGGCTTATCTGCTGTACGCCAACGAGGAAGAGGGCGCACGCGAATTCATCGGTTTCGAAGACGAAACCACAACCGCCATCAACGGCATGCAGCTGACTCAGGCTGCCGGCGAGGCCTACAACCTGAAGGGCCAGAAGGTGGGTGCTCAGTATAAGGGCATCATCATCAAGGATGGTAAGAAATACATGAACAAATAATCTAAAATAACAAAAGCCACAAAATCATGAAGAACATCTATGTTAGCCCCGAGGTAGAGATATGCACCATCGCTGCAGAACGTCTACTCGGCACAGCCTCTCTGGAGATCCTGAAGGGCGAGACAGGCACGAACAATGGTGGTGCCGACGAGATCACAGACCAGGGTTTCAAAGGTCTTTCCCGCAAACACAATGACGTGTGGGAAGACGAGGAAGAAGAAGAGGACTATTGAAAATAAACAAGTAACAAGTAAAAAAATGAAAAAATATCTTTTATCACTGGCCACAATGGCTATGATGAGTGTGCCCACAACAGTGCTGGCACAGGAAGAAGGCGACATCGAAACACCTTTCACACCAACTATCGAGACGGGTTACTTCCGCATTGTGAACAACGGTTATGGTGACGTGCTCAACGTCAGCCAGAAATACGGACTTAGCCTCGATGCCACTGAGACGACAGCACGTACCATGCCTGGCAGCGTGTTCTACTACGACACCGATGGCATGTACAACTTCGCCGACGACATGAAGCAGTTTCAAGACGAGGACGGTAACCTCAACATTACCGTTACCCAGCTGATGCAGCTCATGGCTACGTCGGCATGGAAGAGCGGCAGCTTCACGACCTATGAGCTGAGTTGCCAGAGCATCAGCTTGGGAGGCTACATGGAGCAGCTGCGCAAGTATGTGTTTGCAGTTCTTGATACGTTCGACCAGAGCGACGTCGTAAAGAACTTCTACGAGACAGCACCCTGCTGGTATCTCTGCGTGGCCATGCCTAATGTTTTCGTACCTGCCGACCTGGAGTCGCTCGACACCTTCCGCGCTGCCGTGAAGCGGTATATGAACGCTTGGAAACCTTACTTCGACCTGAACATCTACGTGAAGGGTGCCCAGAACATGGAGCACGGCTTCCTGATGCACTTCCATGCACCCCTCGACATCTCGAATGTACAGAAGACGCAGGAGCAGATCAACAGCATGCGTGACGAGGACACCAACGAGCCGCTCGGCTATAACTATGATTTCTTCGGCACGCTGAAACGCATGGTTGTGGAAGAGGCCGCCAAGGAACTCAATGAGGAAGCCGTAGCCTACCTGCAGCATGTGCTGGAGCCGATAGAACTCGACAAGGAGTACTACATCGGCGAGAACGAGCAGGGCGACCTCTACGTTGTTGGCTTCACGAAGGAGGCCATGTTCGGCGAGAATGGCGAGCTGGCCAACATCAACCAGGACGAGCTTCTCTGGAACTTCATGCCCGTGGACAGCGAGAACCCGCTGCTGGTGGATATGAGCACTTGGAGTGATCATGAAGGCTACTACTACACCGATATGTTCACCGACTTCGCCTACCAGCTGGGTGAAGGTGTGGAGGCTTTCTACATCGATACCGTCAACGAGAACGGTGATGCCCATCTGGTTCAGATAGCCGACAAGGTGCCTGCCAAGACTGGTGTCATCCTGCGCTCGAAGAACAAGGCTGCCGTGTCGAACACATTGGTGCCCGTCGACGAAGAGGTGGCGGCTATCGAGGGCAACCTGCTGAAGGGCACCTGCCTGCCTTTGCAGCTGGATGAAGAGAAATATGCCTTCGGAACCATTGCCAGTAGCGCTGTCGAAATTGCGGGTATGGCAGTTCCCACGACAACCATTGCCGCCAACAAGTGTTACATGGACAGCGAGGGCTATATCTCTGGCTTCAGCACAGAGGGCATTGCCGACATTGACCGCTCTACGCAAACCAACAATCACGCAGTCTACGACCTGCAGGGCCGCCAGCTGTCAAATTCTCAATTCTCAATTCTTAATTCACAATTGAGTCATGGCATCTATGTCGTTAACGGCAAGAAGGTGGTTCGCTAACCGATGACAAACCGATAAAAACGCTATGGAGGGGGTATGCTACAAGAGATCTTTTGGCATACCCTCACCTTTTTACTAAAAGCTATGAAAACCATCAGACACATACTGGCAACCCTGCTCCTTACCCTGCCCATAGACCTATTGGCACAGGACACGGAGATATGGGTAACCCTGCCCGACAACCCCAACCGCGAGAGCAACGGCATCTACGGTTTCCCCGCCAACGACCCTCAGGCCATCACGGCCAAGAAGACAGCTCCCGAACTGTATTTCCAGAAAGGAACAGGCTATCAAGAAGGCATCATCTACGGCATGGACTACCAGCAGGGCTTCTTCACGGCCGACCGCTACATTCTTTATAGCATCGACACGAAGACGTGGGCTGTCACACATCAGGATGTCAACAAGAGCCTGGCGCTCACTGAGAGTGCCTGCGGCATGGACGGCACGGTCTATGCCCTGTTTGAGGATGGCAAGCTCGGCAAGCTTGACTATCAGCAGCTGCAACGTACCGACATCTGCAGCCCACAGCGCAACTATGTCGCCTTAGGCCTCAGCAGTTTAGGCGAGCTTTATGGCATTGACAGCCAGGCCAACGTGGTGCGCATTGCCACCGAGGATGGCACAGAAACCATCATCGGCACCCTTGGCATCAGCGTTGGTGGCAATGGGACGACAGGCGAAATCGACCCCGTCAGCAACCTGTTCTACCTGGCATGCAACACGAACGTCTATGCCATCGACCTGCAGACGTGTGCTGTAGAAAAGAAAGGACAGTTGCCCGCCGGCTTCGAGTATCTCAACGGTATGATTATCGTGGGCGAGGCTGCTGCATCGGGTGCTCCTGCCAAAGCCACCAATCTGGTTGCCACCTTCGAGGGGAACGCCCTCTCTGGCACTTTTGCCTTTACCGCTCCTACCGAGACCTTCAACCACCAGCCGTTGGAGGACGAAATGAGCTACACCCTGAACTACGGCACTGACGGTCAGTACGCGCTGAATGGTGTGGCCGCCCCTGGCGAATGCATCGAGCTGCCCATCACACTCAGTGAGGGCGGCAGCATCACTTTCTCCGTCAAGATGGCCAACACCGCAGGCGAAGGGCAGACAGCCAGCCTTACCCGCTGGATAGGTCCCGACGCACCACTGGCCCCCCAAAGCGTACAGCTCAGCATGACCACTGATGGCCAGGCCACCTTGACATGGGTAGCTCCGACAGCCTGCCAGAACGGTGGCTATCTGGGCGAGTTGACCTACAACGTCTGGCGTATCGTTAGCGATGAAGAGACCTTGGTTGCTCAGGGCATCAGCGAGACTTCGTTCTCAGAGCAACACGTCATATCAACACTCAAGGAATACAGCTATGCCGTGGTGGCCGTCAACGAGGGTACAGCCAGCGAACGGGCTACATCGAACAAGGTCATCATGGGCGATGGTTTTGGCGTACCTTTTGTTGAGCATTTCGGCAAAGGCAACCACTTGGAGTACTTTACGGTCGTCAATGTCAACAACGACAGTGACCGTTGGGGCGAACTGACGTGGAAGCTACACGAAGACCAGAACTACTGGGGTGCCGGCAAGAACTATGAGGAGATGACCTGTCCCACCGACGGTGCCACCGACGACTGGCTTATCACGCCACCCATCAGGCTGGAACCGGGACAGGTTTACGCCCTACAGTTCAAGATGAAGGCTTCCTACGACGAGAATCCCGAGAAGTTCGAGGTCTGCATGGGGCGCGTGGCCACTATTGAGGGCATGACCACCACGCTGCTGAGTGAGCAGACCATCACCAATACGGACTACAAGAGCTTCGTGCGTGAGTTTGCAATCAACGAGGCTGGCAGCTACTGCTTTGGCTTCCATGCCACGCCCAACACAGGTGTGGGGCTGTTCCTCGACGACATCGAAGTGCGGGTGAACGCCTCATCCGAGGCACCTTCACAGGTGACCGACTTGCACGTTGTGGCTGAACCTACCGGTGAGCTGCAGGCCGCGATCTCTTTCACTACTCCTGTCACTACCATCAGCGGCCAACCCCTGGAAAGCATCACCAGCGTAGAGGTGCTGCGTGACGATGAGGTCATTGAAGTCATCGATGCGCCCGCCGTGGGCACTATACAGCATGTCACTGACATGTCGCCAACCAACGGCTACCACGTTTACGCCGTTATCGCCTATAATAGCAACGGCAACGGCCGGCGTTGTGAGTCGCAGCCCGTCTATGTAGGTGTCGACGTGCCGGTGGCACCTGTCATAACCCGCATCGAGGACCATGGTAACAACGTCCGCTTTGAGATCGCTGAGACGCCTGACCGAGGTCAAAACGGCTTTGTCGTGCGCCCGGAAGAGGTCAGCTATGAGGTCTGGAGCACCAGTGGCCAAGAAGCCGAGCTTATCTATTCTTCCCCCCAAGGGGAAATCGAGAGGAGCTTTAGCGCTGACTACGTCGACACCGAAGACTTCGACATTGCCAAATGGATTGTCTATGCCAAGAATGTTGCGGGATGCTCCCAGCCCGGCGTAGCCAAGATAGCCACGGGCCGTCCGTTGTTGCTGCCCTACCGCGAGACCTTCGCCATGGGCCATCTGAAGACCAGCATCTGGACAGAACAGAGCGGCTTGCGCTCATGGAACCCCACAACCGAGGAGGCAGCCACGGCAGATGCTGGCGCACTGCTCTTCGTACCCTATGCCGATGGCGACCAGAGCAACTATAACACCCAGCGGCTGTCGTTCGTTGGTGTGAAGCAGCCCACGCTGTCGTTCGCCTATAAGCTGCTTGGCGGTAGTCTTGAAGTAATAGGCTGGCAGCCTGACGGTACCGAGACAACCTTCTTTTCTTCCTCCCAAGGGGGGAACGAGGGGAGCTGGAGCCATGCCACCGTCGACCTCACGTCGCTGAAGCAGCAGCCTTATGTAGTCATCCGCTTTGCGGGTCAGGGCAAGGCCGGTGACCGCCTTTTCATCGACGATGTCTACATCTACGATGGTGCCTACTCCGGTGTCCAGTCTGTTGCTGTATTACAGCAACAAACTCAACAGATCTACGATTTGCAAGGCCGCCGGCTGTCAAATAGTAAATGGCCAAATAGCCAAATCAAGCAGGGCCTTTATATTTTAAATGGAAAGAAACTCATCAAGTAAACAACTATGAAGAACTACACCTTATTATTATATGCAGCCATGACGCTCGCCATTACACCTGCTGCTGAGGCACGCCCACGTACTGAGGCTCAGATGGCCGAAGCTGCCGCTAAGGCTATCAACAGCCATCGGACGCTGATGAAGAAAGCGCCTATGAGGGGCGGCGTCAGGAAGCTGGCTGAGCACAACGGACTCACCATCATGGGCTACGAACACGGTGGTTTCGCCATCGTCACCCCCGATGACCTGCTACCAGCCGTGGTCGCCTATAGCGACAAGGTCTACGATGAGGCGCAGCAGGCCGATGGCTTCCGCTGGTGGTTCGACGCCATGCAACAGGCAGTCGCCTACTATATGAGCCACGGGCTGCAGGCCCGCGTCGTTGCCCCTGACCCACAGAAGCACCTGCCCTATGTGCGGCCACTGCTCTCCACGGAGTGGGGACAGGAAGAGCCTTTCAATAACGCCTGTCCGTTACTCCCCGACGAGGAGCAGTATCTGCGCCACTGTGTGGTGGGCTGTGTGGGTACGGCCACGGCCCAGATTCTGAACTATCACCAATGGCCCACCACGGGGCAGGGCACCACGACCCTCCTCGTGCCCTATGGTGACCCCACTGGCACCCGCTACACTTTCGACTTCTCTGAGTGTCAGTTCGACTGGCAGCACATGCGTAACACCTACACCCCGGGCAACTATACCGACGAGGAGGCACAGGCCGTGGCCCACCTCTCCCACGCCATGGGCATGATGGCCAGCATGCAGTACGGCCTCGGGTTCTCGGGAGCCATTAGCGACGATGCTGCCAATGGTCTGCGCAACTATTTTGGTATCAGCACCGCTGAGCTCTATACGCGTAACGACATCTTTGGCATGACTGAGAACTACAGCGAGCGCGACTGGAGCAACCTGCTGTTCGATCAGTTGGGAAGTGTTGGCCCTGTGTACTATGCTGGTGCCGATGCCGACGACCAAGGCGGCCACGCCTTCGTCATCGATGGTTATGACGAAGCCGGTCTCGTACACGTCAACTGGGGCTGGCACGGCCGCTTCGACGGCTACTACGACGTCAGCATTCTCAATCCGCGCATCTATCACTTCTCCAAGGGACAGGAAATGATTCTCGGCATCTGCCCGCCGCAGAAAGTTAAGGGCATGACCGAGGTGTTCACTGTCGATGAGCCAGGCACGCTGGCCAAGATGGTGGAGCTGACACAGCAGATGTTGGGCGACGCAGTCATCATCACTGGCATGAACATCAGTGGGCAGTTGAACGCCGATGACCTGCACTTCTTGGCAGAGATGAAACAAGTCACTGACCTCGACCTCAGCAAAGCCGACGTGGAATCCGACCTTTTGCCACCCCTCTGCTTCTACGGCTGTTCGAACCTGCGTACTCTGCGTCTGCCTGAGAGCATGCGCTACTATGGCGACGGTGCCCTCACAGGCTGCTCGAACCTGAACATCCTGACGATACCCCAAGGTGATGACAAGGACTACCACATCGTGGACGGCGTGGTCTATACGCCCGACATGCAGGAGGTCATCGCCGTGCTGCCAACCACTGAGAACAGCGTGACCATAGCCGACGGCGTCACCACTATCCACGACTATGCTTTTGAAGGTTGCAAGTACGTGCGCATCGTGTCGCTGCCTGCCTCAGTGGGTCGTTTAGGTCATCGCGCCTTTGCCAACGTACTCATCATGCGCGAACTACATATTGCCGCCATCGCCCCCGCCGAGGTCAGCAATGGCACGTTCGATGGCGTTGACCCAGGCTTCCTGATGCTCTACATTCCTGCAGGCAGCCGCCCCGACTATGAGCGGGCCGAGGGTTGGAGCGCACTCTTCAAGAGCGACAACGTGACCGAGGTGGGCACCGTCATCCGTGCCCGCGACATCACCCGCTCCTACGGCGAGGATGTCGACGAATACTACTTCGAGGTCGTTGGTCAGCGTGTAAAAGGCCTGCCCCGTCTGTGGTGCGAGGCTACGCCCACGTCGCCCGCCGGCCAGTATGCCATCCATTGTGAGCAAGGTTCGGTAGAGGGCGACAGCGTGACATTTGAGAATGGCATACTCACCATCGTCGGCGGACCGGCAGGCCTCAACGGCGACGACGAGGCAGCAGGCACGCTCACCTTGGGCTACTGCAACGGTGAGGTGGCTGACAAGTCGCAGTATGGTGCCATGGGCAATGGCTACACCTCCGCTGCCATCTATGTTCCCGCTGAAATGCTCAGTCAGACTGCAGGTGCCGACATCGTCAAGATACGTGCTGGCATGGCAACACGCCTGAACATCGATGAACTGCAGGTATGGGTGCGCCATACGCTCGATGGCGACAATCTGGCTGAAGGCAAGATCACCCGTAAGGACATTCGCGTGCAGCAGGGCTGGAACGAGGTGACGCTCAACACGCCTTATACGATCGATGCAACCGACGAAGGCCTCTATATCGGCTATACCTATCACCACAATGGTCTGGCCAACGCTGTCTCGATTGTAGGCACTACGCCTGAGGGCACCGCCTTCTTCAAGCAAAGCGATGAAACCCAGTGGCAGGACATCAGCGGCCAGGGCGCTCTCAGTATCGAGGCCGTGGTCAGCGGCAGCAGTCTAACGCAGTATGACCTTGCGCTGGAGAAGGCCACCCTGTCTCCCGACCTCTCATCTGGTCCCGCAGGATGCCTGCTGACAGTCGAGGTAACTAACAGGGGAACCCGCGACATCACTGGCTTTGACCTCACCTTTGAGGCACAGGACATCACGCCCATCACCACCCACCTGGCACAGACCGTACAGAGCGGACGCCGGCAGAAGGTCAGCGTAACACTTGTTCCCAATGTCGTTGTCAGTGGTGCGGCTACCGTTACCATCAGTCGTCTCGACGACGGGGCTGACGAGAATGCCGACAACAACACGGCCACAGCCACCATGAGCTTCGGGCGCCACGTGCTGCTCGAGGAGTTCACCACCGAGAACTGTACTAACTGTCCTCAGGGCGCAGAGACGATGCACGCTGCCCTCCACAGAATGGGTGACCATGCCGACGACATCAGCGTCGTGTGCCATCACGCAGCCTTCGGTACTGACTGGCTGACGCAACCCTGCGACGAGGACTACACCTGGTTCTTTAACGAGGACGGACAGACCTACGCTCCCTCCTGGATGATTGACCGTAAGCCATACTTCGACTCGAACATCGTTCAGGGCAATCAGCAGGCCATCTACTTCCCCTCCAGCGACGAGGAGTTTGCCACCATGCTCGAAGGAGCCATTCAGGAGCAGCCCCACGTCATGCTGGGTGCCAATGCAACGCTGGCCGATGGACAGGTGACAGTGAAGATCAATGGCATGCGCGATGACGAATTCAATCTCAGGGATGCTCGCCTGACCGTCTACCTCACCGAAGACAACATCACTGCCCAAAAGCAGGCGGGAGCCAGCGGTACGTACATTCACCAGCACGTTATTCGTGCCTATAACAGTGCGTGGGGTGAACCGCTGACGTGGTCTGGCAACCTGTTCAATGCCCAGACGACCTTCACACTCGATCCCTCGTGGAAGCAGCAAGACCTGAAGGTGGTGGCTTTTGTGGCCAACTACGATGCAAGCAGCAATCTCAACTGTATGGTGGAGAACAGCACCGAGACCCGCATCGCCACATCTTCCCCCGAAGCCATTGCCGTTCCGTCTGTTGCACTATCATCGCAACAACAGACCTACGACCTGCAGGGCCGTCCCATTAATATTCAACGCTCAACGTCCAATACGCATCGTTCAGTGTTCATCGTACGCCGCGCCGACGGCAGTGTTATTAAAGTAGTAAAATAAAAAACCATGAAACGTCATATCATTTTCCTTTCATTCCTCTGCGGACTGGCCGTCACTTCGACGGCCCAGCCCCGTAGCGAGCGTGAGATGCAGGCCATTGCCGCCAACCATTTTGGCATTGCCGCAGCACGCGGACCGCAGCAGGGTACCGCCCTGCAGAAAATTGCAGAGACCCCCATGGTCGCTGCCTACGCTCTCAGCACCCAACAGCCAACAGTCTTCGTCAGTCGCGATGCCGCTTTTGCACCCGTCTTGGGCTGGACTGACAGCCCCATTGCTGCTGACCGTGACCTTCCTGATGGGCTGCAATGGTGGCTCAATGCCATTACTTCAACGATGCAGCAGAAGCTGACAGACAACGACTGGCACACCATCATGCACGCCCCCCAGGCTCACGACGTTGGCCCTCTGGTTACCTCTCGCTGGGCACAAGACTCTCCCTACAACGACCTTTGCCCCGTAGCCGACTCATGGACGAAGCGCCGTGCTCAGACGGGCTGCGTAGCCACAGCCATGGCTCAGGTTATGAACTACCATAAGTATCCTGCCAAGGGCCAG
Source organism: Prevotella sp. (assembly GCA_017417465.1). Classification (GTDB taxonomy): domain Bacteria; phylum Bacteroidota; class Bacteroidia; order Bacteroidales; family Bacteroidaceae; genus Prevotella. Next base: position 12,693 of record JAFPZD010000035.1, read on the forward strand.
GGCATGGGCTACTACACCATGAGTGGCAGCAGCGTTAAGAACAAAAAGCGCGTCAGTGGCGAGTACAACTGGGCTAACATGCTGGACACCTATTCATCGAACAGCACAGTGAAGGACGAGACCACTGATGCCGTCGCCACATTGATGTACGACTGCGGCCTGGCCTCAGGAATGGCCTACGCTGTGCAAGGCAGCGGTGCCACGTCGCCCAACGCATCTTCGGGCTTGGTTTACAACATGCAGTACGACTCATTGGCCATGCACTGCCATTTCCGCTTCTTCCACAACGACGAGCAGTGGCTGCAGACCATCTACGATGAACTGTACCACAAGCGTCCCTTGCTCTATATGTCGACCGACGCCACCTACGGCGCTCACGCCTTCGTCGTCGACGGCTGTCGTGCAGCCGATGGCTACCTCCACGTAAACTGGGGCTGGAGCGGCGAAGCCGATGGATGGTTCGACTTCTTCAACCTGACGCCACAAACTGCCTACCAGCAGGCCTACGGCATGCAGGGCTACGACTTCAGCAAGGACGTCGCTTCGCAGTCGGTCATTTTCGGCATCATGCCTCCCGATGGTACCGAGCGGCCCTACGAGAGCTATTGGTGCCTGGAGGACGAGGAGACCATCAGCGTTGAGGGCGACAGCATCACGCTGAAGCTGCCTACGCTCATCAACTACCATTTTCTAACCTTCACAGGTCTCGTAGGCCTCTGCATTCAGAACGTGGCCACGGGTAAGGCTCCCATTCAGCCCTTCTACTACACCGCCTGGGGCGAGGACCCGATAGTACCGCTCACCGGTTGGTCGGCCATGACGCTGGGTTACGGTAAGAACATCACCGACGCCTTGGACGATGGCGACTACGACCTGTTCCTGCTCAGCTGGTACAGCTCCGATATCGGCAAGTATGACCCGCAGTACGTCCGCTATCCCGCGAAGAACGATGGCACTGAGAACTACAACGTCTGGCGTATGACGAAGAAGGATGGCCACCTTACCATCAATAAGACCAAGGTGCCCACCACAAACGGCATCGTTCCACATGTTGCGCTGCCAACGCAACCACAAACAGGACGTACCTACGACCTGCAGGGCCGCCAGATGGGCGTTCAGCGCTCAATGTCCACCACCCGCCACGGCCAGCTGCTCATCAAGGACGGCAAGAAATTCATCACCCGCTAACACCAATAACCTAAATAGGAAAAACATGAAAACAATCATCATCACCTTGGCGGCTACCGTTATCGTTATGACGGCTACCGCACAAATCACCGAGACCCCCGAAGGCGAGCAGCTGAAAAACATGGAATACTGCTCCAAAGGAATGGTGCCCGATTATGCATCTATGCAGGTCAACCGCTTCGACCAGAACGGCATCATCGCCCACGTGGTACGTAATGGTAACAAGATCTACATTCAGGATCCCATCACCCACTACAAGGTGGGCACTTGGATGGAGGGCGAGCTTAACGCCGATGGCACGCAGGCCGTGTTCCACACACCTCAGGTGTTCACCTCCGAGCAGGGTGTCACCTATTATCTCTATCGCATGGAGCAGAAAGGCACATCGCTGGCAGTCAACTTCGACAACACCGACATCGTGTTCAGCTATGCCGACGGCACATTGACGCAGACCGACGGCGGCTACCTCTCTATTTGTAATGTCGATGGCCGCACCACCAGCTACGTGGAGTATGACATCACCATTCGTCCCATAGGTCTTGAGGTGGAGTGCCCGCCGGCCGATGCTGTTCGTCAGAGCTACAAGATGGCGTATGAGTGCCAGGGAGCGTCAATGAGCAAGACGGTCGATGTGGTCTTCAGCGGCAATGACGTCTACGTGGGCAGCCCCACAGGCTCCCCCGACTGCTGGATGCACGGTACCATCGACGGTGACCGCATGACGTTCGCCAACGGCCAGTTCCTTGGTGGCGATGAGTCGATGGGCTGCTATGTCTACTTGAAAGCTGCCGAGGGCAAGGTGGAAATCGTCAACGTCCCCGGCTTCGGCGACTGGCCCGTCAGCACCATCACGCTCATCGATGCTGATGCCATCGAGTTCACTTGGAATGCTGACGACCGCTCGTTCAGCACCACGCAGATGTACCTCATCAACAGTAGCCCCGACCGCATGAGCGACAACTATATCGACATTGCCAAAGCCTCGTTCGAGCCCTACGCAGAGATGGCTGCCACACCGGCCGATCCTGTGATACAGGCATGGTCGGGCATCGTTGAGGGCTTCGGCTTCGGCATCTTCGCCATCGACATGCCCAACCGTGACACCGAGGGCCACTTCATCAATCAGGACAACATGTACTACAATGTCTACATCGACGGTGAACTCATGCAGGCTCCCAACGGCGACACCGACATTCCTTGGAACTACACCGACGGACAGTACATCAAGCTGAGCGGCTCTGTACACTCGTTCATGACCTACACCGACATCACCGACCGCATTGGCGTGCAGGTGTTCTACCGTGTAGGCGACGATGTGCGCAGCTCCAGTCTCGTCTGGTACGACGTGAAGAGCACTGCCATCAGCGACGTCAATGCCGGAACCGTCGTGCGCACCGACTGCTATAATCTTCAGGGCCATCGCGTCAGTCCTTCCACGCCTGGCCTCCAGATACGTCAGATTACGCGTGCCGACGGCTCACGCCAGACCGTCAGAACTATCGTAAAATAAAGTCGTTCTCTTAGACGCCCGTCAAGCCGTATGGTAGTCCAACGGTTTGGCGGGCGTTTTGTGTGTGATTGCCTTTTGTAGTATTTTTTAAAATTTGTTTAGAGTGCAAACATCGGAAAATTCAAAAAAAAATCGTACCTTTGCAGCCTGTTTTAGGACTTACTGAAAAATGACAGAAGAAATTAACCAAGTAGAGAACTACTCCGCGAGTAACATTCAGGTACTTGAGGGACTTGAGGCTGTGCGCAAGCGCCCGGCCATGTATATCGGCGACATCAGCGAAAAAGGTCTGCACCACCTCGTCAACGAGACTGTTGACAACTCCATCGACGAGGCAATGGCTGGCTACTGTACACACATAGAGGTAACCATCAACGAAGACGGGAGCATCACCGTGCTCGACAATGGCCGTGGTATCCCCGTGGACGAGCATGAGAAGATGCACAAGAGCGCCCTCGAGGTCGTCATGACCGTGCTCCACGCTGGTGGCAAGTTTGACAAGGGCAGCTATAAGGTCTCTGGTGGACTCCACGGCGTCGGTGTCAGCTGCGTCAACGCGCTGTCGAGCCACATGATGTCGCAAGTCTTCCGCAATGGCCACATCTACCAGCAGGAGTACGAGAAGGGTAAACCCCTCTACGACGTGAAGATTGTGGGCGACACCGACAAGACGGGTACGCGCCAGCAATTCTGGCCCGACCCCACCATCTTCACCACCACTGAATATAAGTACGACACCATCGCTAAGCGCATGCGTGAGCTGGCATACCTCAATGCCGGCATTACCATCACGCTGCGTGACATGCGTCCCGACGAGGAAGGTAAGCTCAGGGAAGAGACGTTCCACGCCAAGGACGGCCTCAAGGAGTTCGTGCGCTACGTGGACCGCCACCGCACACATCTCGTCGATGACGTCATCTACCTGAAGACCGAGAAGCAGGGTGTGCCCATCGAGGTGGCCGTGATGTACAACACCGACTACTCGGAGAACATTCACTCGTATGTGAACAACATTAATACCATCGAGGGTGGTACACACCTGGCTGGCTTCCGTGCCGCACTGACCCGCACCCTGAAGAAGTATGCCGACACCGATCCGCAGATATCCAAGCAGATAGAGAAGGCCAAGATTGAGATTGCACCCGAGGACTTCCGCGAAGGCCTCACCGCCGTCATCAGCATCAAGGTGGCAGAGCCACAGTTCGAGGGACAGACGAAGACGAAACTTGGTAACTCTGAGGTGGCTGGTGCCGTGAGCCAGGCCGTGGGCGAGGCACTGACCAACTATCTGGAGGAGCACCCGAAGGAAGCCAAGCTCATCTGTGACAAGGTGGTGCTTGCCGCCACGGCCCGTATTGCGGCCCGCAAAGCTCGCGAGAGTGTGCAGCGCAAGAACCCCATGAGCGGCGGTGGCCTGCCTGGCAAGCTTGCCGACTGCTCAAACCGCGACCCCAAGACCTGTGAGATTTTCCTCGTCGAGGGTGACTCTGCAGGTGGCTCGGCCAAGCAAGGCCGCGACCGTCACTTCCAGGCCATTCTGCCGTTGCGCGGAAAGATCCTGAACGTGGAGAAGGTGCAGTGGCACCGCGTCTTCGAAGCCGAGTCGGTGATGAACATCATCCAGAGCATCGGCGTGCGCTTCGGCGTCGATGGCGAGGGCGACCGTGAGGCCAATATCGACAAGTTGCGCTACGACAAGATTATCATCATGACCGATGCCGATGTCGATGGCTCACACATCGACACGCTCATCATGACGCTCTTCTATCGTTTCATGCCGCAGGTTATTCAGGGCGGACATCTCTACATCGCAACGCCTCCACTCTACAAGTGTACCTACAAGAAGGTTTCCGAATACTGCTACACTGACCAGCAGCGCCAGATGTTCATCGACACCAATGCTGCCGGTGACGAGCGTGCTGTTCACACCCAGCGCTACAAAGGTCTTGGTGAGATGAATCCCGAGCAGTTGTGGGAGACAACCATGAACCCCGAAAACCGCCTGCTGAAACAGGTGACCATCGAGAACGCTGCCGAAGCCGATGAGATTTTCTCGATGCTTATGGGTGACGATGTGGAGCCGCGACGTGAGTTCATTGAGAAGAACGCCACCTACGCCAACATCGACGCATAGAATCGTAGCTAATAAGACAAAAGGGGTGTGTCAGCACTGACACACCCCCTTTTTGTCTGTGTGTCGGGCATGACAGTAACCTAGCTGGTTCAACCCCAGCCGCGGGTATTTACCGCCAAGCGAAGCGAACGGCAAGTCGTTGCCAGTAATGGCAAGGATTGAGGAAGCCATGTAGCGAGACTCTCGAGCCTACGGAC
>JAFPZD010000036.1 GCA_017417465.1 Prevotella sp.
AATGAAAACGAAATCTTTACTTTTGACAGGCCTGTTTGCCATTATGGCATGCGTACCCCTTAACGCCCAGGAAATCCTGAAGGGCGACATGAACGATGACAATGCGGTGACGATTGCCGACGTCACCTCGTTGGTGAACGTGATTCTCGGCAAGGCTCCGCAGGAGAAAATCAACGTGGGAGGTGACCCCTACAAGGTGGACAACACGTCGGTCGTGGGCACGTGGTATGCACCCGACGGCACGTCGTTTGAGTTCAAGGAGGACGGCACGACCACTTTCCCCGGTGGCGCCACCTATGAGTTCATGCCCATGCAGGGCCGCCTGCTGGTATTCGATGCCATGAAGAATCCCGTCAAGGTGCTACCGCTGCTGAAGGTGGAGAGCCAATACCTGCTGACCGTAGACTATGCCACCAGCGTCTTCACCTACTACACCAACTCAGGCTCATTGGCTACGGGCATCACCATCAGCCCCAGCACATTGGAGATGAATTCCGGCACCACCGCTCAACTTATGGCCTCGCTCACGCCCGAAGGCGCCTTCGGCAGCGTGACGTGGACGAGCAGCAACGAGAGCGTGGCAACGGTCGATGGCAATGGCGTGGTGACAGCCGTGGCTGGCGGCACCTGTACCATAACCGCTACAGCCGGTGGCAGTCTGAAGAAGGCTACCTGCTCCGTTACCGTGAAGCAATTGGTGACCAGCATCGTGCTCTCGCAGACAACAGCCGTATTGGAACTTGATGGTTTCGTCCGCCTGACAGCCACTGTTCTTCCCGAGAATGCTGCCAACAAGAACGTGGTCTGGAGCAGCAGCAATGAGGATGTGGCACCTGTAAGGAATGGCCGCGTGGATGCCTACGGATATGGAACGGCCATCATTACTTGTGAGGCTGCTGACGGCAGTGGCGTGAAGGCAACGTGTAGGGTAAACGTTCCAAAGACAGAATACGTCGACCTCGGCCTGCCAAGTGGTACGCTTTGGGCAACCTACAACATCGGTGCTGACAGCCCTGAGGACTATGGCGACTACTTCGCATGGGGGGAGACGGAAGGCTACAATGATGGCAAGACCAAATTCGATTGGAGCACTTACAAGTGGTGCGAAGGTTCAAACAGCACGATGACCAAGTACTGCACAAATAGCAGCTATGGCTACAATGGCTTTACCGACGACAAGACCGAGCTCGACCTTGAAGATGACGCTGCTTACGTAAACTGGGGACCAAAGTGGCGCATGCCAAGTGAAGAACAGTTCTCGGAACTCATCAACAGTAGCTACACCACCACAGAGTGGACAACGATGAATGGAGTCAATGGTCGTAAGATTACGAGCAACACGAATGGCAACTCCATTTTCCTGCCCGCCGCAGGGTACCGCGACAATAGTTCGCTCTTCGACGGTGGTTCGGGCGGCGACTACTGGTCGCGCACGCTCTACTCGGACGGCCCGAGCATCGCGTGGGGCCTGTACTTCCATTCGGGCGGCGTCTACACGAGCGACTACCGCTACTATGGTCAGAGTGTACGCCCTGTTCGTCGCCCAGAATAGTGCATCCTTCCCCACAAGGAAACGCATGTTGTGGGGCAGAGCCTCTGGCGGGGCGCAATGCAGGCCGATAGGCCGCGCCCCAGCAGAGGATTTGCTTCACAACATGCTCTAACCTCAAGAAATTCTTAACAAGGCAAGTGTTAAGGAAATCATGATATCTTTGAGAACAATCAGAATGGTTGTGTTGGACTATGTAAATCATTTCGGGGCATCAGCACAAGCGTTGCTGATGCCCCGAAAAAGTTGCTATGATGAATTTTAATGACCCTATATAACTATTTGTTCACCAGCTCCTGCAGGCGCGCTACCTTCTCTGCAATCTCTTCGGTGGTGCCGGGATCGATGTCGCGGAAGGTGGCAAGGGCGGCGTTGAGTTGCTTAAGGGCAGCGGAGTTGTTGCTGCGGTGGAGCTGCTGGCGCACGAGGCGGACCTTCTCGGCCAGCTGGATACCCTCGATGAAGCGTTCCCACTTGGGTGAAGAGCAGGGACCGGGATAGATGACGTAGGTGTCGCCGGGTGCAAAGAACTTGAAGCGGGAATCGTGGAGCGGGTCGTCGGTCCAGTTCATCCACGACCAATGCAGATAGCCGTCGAAGCCATTGGCGATGGCGTTCAGCGGAATGTAGACGGCTTCCACGGGATGGCTGTTGGTGAACGTGTTCGGCCGCTTGGTCGAACAGCAGATGTAGGTGGTGCTTACCATGCCGCGCTCGTGACGACGGCGGAGCTCCTCTTCCGTGAAACGGTCGAGATAGCCGATGCAAAAGTCGTAGAGATTCTCTGCCAACTCGGCTGTGTGATGGCCCGCCATCGCCATCTTCATGCCTGGCACGGCCTTCTGCACGAGGTTCCAAGCGTCGCGCATAGGTTTCTCGCCGCGCTCATCCATGGCGATGCAGGTCTTCTCGAACCATCCTTTCTCCTTCAGATGCTGGGCGAACGCCTTCAGAAACTCCGTCCA
>JAFPZD010000037.1 GCA_017417465.1 Prevotella sp.
CAGGAAGCTCTGCTGCTTGTCGCGCCAGAACATATCATCCAACTCACGCGTAGTGCAGGGGTCGACGATGACGGCATTCTCCTCGAAATCACATTTCAGACTGCGGGCATCGAGATTGGTGCTGCCTACGGTGCAATAGAGACCGTCGACCATCATAATTTTGGAATGATGGAAGCCGGGCTTGTAGAGCCAGATGGTGGCGCCGCGTTTCATCAATTTGTGTGCCTGGTAAAGGGCGGCATCGGGTGTCAGGGGGATGTCACTCTTGGCGGACAGCATAATCTCGACCTTCACGCCACGGCGGATGGCACGCGTCAGGGCACGCGTCACCGAGGGGATGAGCGTGAAGTAGGGATTGATGATATGGATGGAGTCCTTGGCCTGGTTGATGGCGTTGACATAGAAGGTTCGCATAATCTTCGGCGTCTTGCCGGGCTCACGATTGATGATGCCTACCATCTTGCGGCCGGCCGTAGCGGTGGTGTCGGGCTTCAGTCCGGTGAAGGTGGTCAGCGTGCCACCATTGTAATACTTCATGCCATGGACGTCCTGATGAGTGGTGCGATTCCAGATACGCAGGAAGATGCGCTGCAGCTCGTTGACGGCATCACCCTCGATGCGACAGTGCATGTCGCGCCATTCGCCCACCTGTTCGGTGCCCTTGATGTAGTAGTCGGCAACATTCATGCCGCCGGTATAGCCTATCTTGCCGTCGATGACCACTATCTTGCGATGGTCGCGGCCATAGATGTGGTTGACCCACGGAAAGCGGATGGGCGAATACTCCACGATATCGATGCTGTCGGCGCGCAGAGCCTTGAGGTGATGCTTCTTCAGCGGCTGGTTGTTGGAGTCGTTGCCGAAGCCGTCGAACATGGCACGAACCTCGACACCCTCGCGGCGCTTCTCGCGCAGGATGTCGAAGAGCAGCGAGGCGATAGAGTCGTTGCGGAAGTTGAAATATTCGAGATGGATGCTGCTCTTGGCCTGGCGGATAGCATGGAACATGTCATCGAACTTCTGCTGTCCGGACATCAATAGCGCCACGCTGTTGTTGTCGGAAAAGCGGATGTTGGCCTCGCGCAACGTGTTCACAATCAGCGAGTCGCTGGTCTGCGCCCCTGCGGCAACACTGATGAAGGCTGCCAGCCCCAAAAACAATCGTCTCAACATTTCTCTTACCTCTTACTTCTTACCTCTTACTTCTTCTCTGCGTTGCAGAGTGTGGCGTTGCGAATCCCTCTTCCATCATCCATCTCACCTTCTATTCTTCAGTCGATACTCCAGCGGCGTCATGCCAAACTTCTCCTTGAAGATGTTGATGAAGTTTTCGGCCGTCATGAAGCCTACATTGATGGCCAGCTCGCTCATATTGATATTGGTAGTGACCAGCAGGTGGCAAGCGTGCTTCAGACGCAGTTCGCGCACGACCTCGGCGGGTGTCTTGGTAGTGATGGCGCGAATCTTGTGGAAGAACGGCACGCGACCCATGCCCAGGGCCGACGCCATCTCGTCGAGGCTGATCTGACCGCGGCTCATGTTCTGCAGCACAAACTGCTCGACATTACGCATGAGCTGTTGGTCCATGATGCTGTTCATGGAGTAGTCGCCAATGGTGTTGCCGTCATAGTATTTGGCCAGCATGTTGTCGCTTTCAGGCGTTTCGGCGGTTTCAGGCGTTTCAGGAGTCTCGGCATCATCCGGAGCGTCCTGCTGCACCTGAGCCTTCATATTCTCCATGTCATCATAGACCATGGTGGCGGTGGTCATGCTGGCATTGTTGCCTTCGAGCATTCGCGTCTCCTTGCCCTCGATGACATTCTGATTGATTTCGATGGGTGCCAGTCCCAGCAGCTTGTTGAAGCGCATGACGGCTTCTTGCACCTTGAAGGGCTTGGCCAGGTAGTCGTCGGCAGCCATCGTGATGTTTTGGTCTTCCATATCCTCCTTGGTCAGCACACCATCGGTGAGCAGCACAAACTTGCTCTTGCTGCGGCGTGGGTCGCTCTTGAACTGGTTGCACAGCTCGCTGCCGGTGATGCTCTTCTTCAGTTTCTGCTTACAGATAACGATGTCGGCATTCAGCGTCTCGATATCTGGAAGGGCATCCTTGATATTGTCGTAGACATGGAAGTCATAGACCTCGCAGAGATGGGCATTCATGAAGCGCAGGAACTCGCGATTGTCGTCAATGAGCACGATGCTGAACTTCTTCGTCTGCTGGTCGCCGTCGAACTTCAGCGGCGTAATGGTGTCGCCGAGCTGCTTCTGACTTTCCTCATCCAGTCCGAGCAGCAGGTTGGACTCGTTGAGTTCCAGGCGGTCCTTGGCCGTTGACTCGGCTTTCTTCTCGGGATTCTCCAGCGTGCTCTGCATCTCAGAGATACGCGTGATGACCTGCAGCAGCTGGAAGTGCAGCGAGTTGAGCTGTTCGCGGCCTTCGAGGGTCTGTTCCTTCATGGCCATATCGCCGATGATGGTTGTCATACGCGCCATAGGCATACGCAGCTCGTCGCTGGCCAGCTTGATTTCCTCGCGCTGGCGTGTCAGCTCGTCGATGACGGTCTTTTTCTTCTTCCAGATGGCCTGCAGCTTCTTCAGTCCATAGCGCCACGTGGCCAGTGCCAGGATGATGATGAGCAGATAGACGGTGAGCATCCACCATGACAGCCACCACGGGCGGTCGATGACAATCTGCAGCTTGCGCTCCTGGTTGCTCACGGCACCGTCGGCACTCACGGCCTTGACGTGCAGGGTGTAGGTACCGCTGCCCAGGTCATTGAACTTCACGCCATGCAGCAGGGCATCGCCGTTGCGCCAGTCGAGGTCGCGGCCTTCGAGCTGATACATGAACTGCAGGCGCTCGCCCTGGTTGTAGTTGCCGGCGGCAAACTTGATGGTGAAGGTGTTCTGACCGTTGTTCAGCTCTATCTTGCTGCTCTCGTTGAGGGCCTGCTGCAGAATGACGTTGCCATCGTAGGGCACGCCAATCTGTATCTCCTCTTCGCCGACAAACAGCTGTGTCAGCATAACGGGAGGCAGTGACACCTGCTCGTCTTTGTTATGATGGCGCACCCAGCTGATGCCGAAGAGTCCGCCAAAGAGCACCGATCCGTCCTGTCGCGTGAGGATGGAGCCCATGTTGTATTCGTTGCTCTGCAAGCCGTCGCTGATATTGTAGTTATAGAGTCCGAAACCGAAGGTGCCGTCCTCGTGATTGCGCTGCACCACGATGCGGCTGATGCCGTTGCTGGTGGTGACCCAGATGCAGTGGCTCTTGTCCTCGGCGATGCCGCAGACGCTGTTGTTGCACAGGCCGTCGGCCTCGGTGATTTGCGTCAGGTCGTCGTTCACCAGATTCAGGATGTTCAGACCTTCACGCGTTCCTATCCATAACAGGCCGCGCGAGTCTTCAAAGACCTGCGTGATGTAGTTGTTGGTGAAGGTCTGCAGATTGGTGGCATTGCCCGTCAGCACGGTCTTCTCGCGGTTGGAGAGGTTGAGCAGCATCAGTCCCTCGCCGGTGCCTATGAGCAGCTTGTTGTCCGTGCCATAGTACAGACAAGTGATGTTGTTGGTATTGAGCATCTTGTTCTCGCGGGTGTACGACGAGAAAGTGTTCATTCTGGGGTTATACACCTGCAGACCGCCGTTGGTGGCTATCCACAGGTTGCCGGCCTTATCGACCGTCAGCGCGTTGATATGGTCGTCGATGAGCGTCTTTTCAGCGTTGTTGGTGGTGGAGTAGATGGTGCTTGCACCGTCTTTGATACGTGTCAATCCGTTCTGCTTCGAACCCACCCACAGGCTTCCGTCGGGCGTGGTGGTCATGCAGGTCACCTTCTGACTGGCCAGCTGTCCTTCATAGCCGATGATGCCCTTGTCGCCCGTGCCGTAACGCACCGTGCCGTCAGGCATCTGCGCCATAGCCGTCACGTCTCCGATGAGGTCTGACTGGAACTTATAGATATTGTCGCCATAGTAGGCCAGACCAGACTTCTCGGTACCTACCCATAGCAGGTCAGTATCGTCCACATAGACGCTCTGAATGCTGATGATGTCGTGCTGCGGCTGCAGCGTATTGGCACTATAGGGCTGCACCGTTTCCATCTCGTGGGTGTTGACGCTGAATCGCACCAGTCCCGAGCGGTCGGTGCCAATCCAGATGTTGCCCTTGCGGTCGCCTGCCATGCCATTGACGCTGCGGTCGGCACTGATGCCCGTCATTCCCAGCTGGTCGCCAATGGTCGTGTTCCACGTGTTGGTGGCCTTGAAATAAACCATCAGCGTGCCCTGACCATAGAGCCAGATATTGTCTTTCTGGTCGGCAAAGGCCTTGAGCGTCTTGCTGTTGCGCAACTGGTGTTCGGCAATATAGTCGGTCTGCCACACGGTGTGTTGCTGATGCATGATATCACAACACACGATACGTCCGTCGGTGTATACTGCCAGCACGCCGTCCTTACACTCGCTGAGCGAGCATATTTCGCCTTGCGGAATGCCGATGACGCCTTCGGTAAAGGCAAACTCATAGTGCTGCTGCTGTTGCATGTTATAAGCCATCAAGCCCTTGCTGGGTACCACGGCCCAGAAGTTTTTCTGCTTGTCGATATACACGATGGTGGGACTGTCGCCTTCGATGCCCATCTTGCTGTATACCTGCTTCATGTCACGCTCGAAACTCTCGGTCTGGGGATGATAGATGCAGATGCCCGAGGCCGTCTGAATCCACAGCGTTCCTTCCATGCTCTCCTGAATGCTGATGATATAGCTGTCGGGCAGCGACGA
>JAFPZD010000268.1 GCA_017417465.1 Prevotella sp.
ACGCTTCGCGTCGAAGTCGAACACGTATGCCGGGAAGTCACGCTCCACGCTCTCTACTATCAGATATTTCACCCTGGAGGAGTCTATCAGTCCCATATTGAGCACTTGGTAGGCATACAGCATCGGATTGATATACAGGTCGCGCCGACAGTTCACCACGTCCACACCCTGACGGGCCATATAATTCTGGTAGCCGCTATTGGCGAGTTGCGAAAAGGAGTCGCCGATGGTCAAGACGGTGGCATGGACATCCTTCAGCTCTGCCGTGGTCTCAGTGGTCTTAAACAGCACATCCTGCAGACATTCCTTTTCCAGCATCCGGTCATACTCATGGCCAAAGGGAATACAGCCCAGCGTTCCCAGATCGCCGCTCACCCTCGGCTGGGCATACAGGGAGATATAGAGTACTGTTCCGACAAACAACAGCCATACGGGCAGGACGGTATACGAAATCTTAATGAGAAACTTCTTCATAATCAGAACTGGAAATAAATGAATGTCTGGACGGTTCCCGAGAATAGCACCATCAGTACGACGATGAGCAGGTAGAGGAAGTAGCGTGCAGCGGCATACTTGAAGATGCCGCTGGCAGGCAGTTGGAGGGCATGCTGCTTGTCGCGCTGCAGCCATTCTACGAGCAACAAGCCAAAACCGCTCAGCAGCATGTTTTTCGTGTCAATAATCTCCTGTCCGGCCACATAGGGCGTCGTCAGCATCCTGGAGAGATACTCCCAGGCCTGGGTCATCGTCTCGGCACGGAAGATAATCCAGCCGATGACCGCCAGGAAGAAGGTCAGCACCAGCTGCAGCGCCTCCCTGATGTTAGGCAGATAGCGGCCGTAGGCCACCACATGCTGATATTTGGTATTGATGCCGAAGATGTTATAGACAGCCAGCAGGGTGGCGTGGAAGAGTCCCCAGCAGACGAACGTCCAGTTGGCACCATGCCACAGACCGCTGACACCCCACACGATGAAGACGTTGCGGATAATCTTCCACTTGCCGCAACGGCTGCCGCCCAGCGGGAAGTAGATGTAGTCGCGAAACCATGTGGTCAGCGAGATGTGCCAGCGACGCCAGAACTCCGGAATGCTCCGCGAGAAATAGGGGAAGTTGAAGTTGCGCATCAGGTTGAAGCCAAACAGACGCGCGCAACCAATGGCAATGTCGCTGTAACCTGAGAAGTCGCAGTATATCTGGAAGGTAAACATCACACCCATGATAAACAGCGAGATACCCGACAGCTCCTGATACTGTCCCCAGTTGTCGTTGACCACCATCGCACAGTTGTCGGCAATGACCAGCTTCTTCAACAGTCCCCAGAGCATCTGGCGCAGACCGTCCACCGCCTGGCCATAGTCGAACGTCCTGCTGTTCTGAAATTGCGGCAACAGGTTCGTGGCACGCTCAATAGGTCCTGCCACCAGCTGCGGAAAGAAGCTGATATAGGCAAAGAACTCCACGATGTCGTGGGTGGCAGGCAACTTACGCTGATAGACATCAATGGTATAGCTCAGCGCCTGGAACGTATAGAACGAGATACCCACCGGCAGGATGACCTTCATCGTCACCCAGTCCAGATGATAGCCCAAAGCCCCGAGCAGCGCGTCCATATTCTCCACAAAGAAGTTGTAATACTTGAACACGCCCAGTATGCACAGGTTCAGCACGATGTTAGCCGCACTCACAGCCTGCTGCCATCGGCGATGACCTTCAAAACGCTCCAGCAAGACACCGCTGCCATAGCTGCATAGCGACGTGAAGGCTATCAGCAGCAGGAAACGCCAGTCCCACCAGCCATAAAACACATAACTGGCCACCAGCACCAGCATATTCTGCCAGCGCCGACCGCGGAAGACAAACCAATAGAGCAGAAACACTACTGGCAGGAATATCATAAACTCGAACGAATTGAATAGCATGGCTTTCTACTGTTGTTAATGGGCTCCTTTTCGTTTCCCGCTGCAAAGGTACGAATAAGTGAGCAAAATGCAAAAGAAATGCTTGTATTTCTTTTCATTTTCGAGCGAAAGTAACTTCTCCAAGGGAGAAAGTTACGATTAAATGAGTAAAAAACCAAATGATATTTGAGTTTTTCCTTGATAAACCCTCACTCCCTAACATCACACCACTCAAACAGCGGTGTACAGGGTGTTTGAAGGACGTTAGGGATACGAAACAAGGGTAACGTATCCCTAACGTTTTTGATGAAAACCCTCACGCTGCCTTCAGCGGTACGGCCTTATAGTAGGACACATTGCTGTGGCTCTTCTGGTCGTACGCCAACGCCTTCATGGCTCGTCCCAGCGCCACCTGATTCTTCAACGTAATCTGCACCGAAGGATACTCCGACCGGATAATCTGCAGTATCTCAGTGGTACTCAACGATTTCACAATCTCACCTTCCTCAGGCTTACGGAAGCACACCTTCACCATCTCGGCCATGTCCTGCTGCTGCATGAACTCCATGTTCAACTCCTGGATGCGGGCCACCTCATCATTGTTGAACCAATAGGGCGCCTTCTCCTCACGAATCTCATACAGCACCTGGGCATACAGCTGCTCGTAGTCGATGTCGCCATCATTGTCGATGCGCTGTCCCTTGGGAATTTCCAGGCAGATGAATCGTCGACTGCCAGTGGCATCCTGCAGCGGATGACGGTTGTTCGTCGAGGCCACGAAAGAGGCGAAGCGCTTGCGGTCCTCCTGCACCTTTCCGAAGATAGGACGACCGTTCACCTTGTTTCTCGACAGTGTCTGCTTCAGGCTGGGCTGTTGCGAACGGGTGATAGTATCCATCTCGTCGAGGTTCACCAGCAGGTTGTTGGTCAGTGCCATCTCCTTGTCGAACTTGTTCGATAGGTTCAGGTGATCCAGGAAGTAGTCCTGCAATTGCGGTGGCAGCAGGCGACGCAGGAATACGGTCTTGCCACAGCCCTGCTCACCAATCAGCACCGGCACGCACTCGTTGCCATGCAACAGGTCCATCTGCAGCCAGTGG
>JAFPZD010000269.1 GCA_017417465.1 Prevotella sp.
AGCCCTCGTAGGTCACCTGCCAGTCCTTGATCATCACCCAGTCGGCATTCTTGCCCAGGGTGGCGGTCCAGAGGCCGTCGGCGGTTACTTTCACGTCGATGGCGTCGCTCTTCATCTCGGTCTCGATGCCGCGTGTGAGCAGTTCCGAGTCGAGGGTTACGGTCGAAGTCTTCTCCGACCCGTTGTCGTCGTCATCGTCCTTACAGGAGGTGACGCCGAGGCTGAGACCGCACACCAGTGCGGCCATCAGCCAGAAGTTCATTCTTTTTTTCATGTTCATTTTGTTTTATATTATATATATAATAATGTATAGGCTTTACCTGATGACTTCACTATTTTACCATCTGTCACCTTCCATAGTTCGGAATGGTGCGCCAGTTGGGTATGGCAAAGTGCTTACCGTCCAGTGTATTTAAATCACTTGTCATGCTCTCATAGACCAAGGCGGTGGCTCCCTTGAAATTTTTGAAATCGTCAACATCGCGTCCCCATCCGTCATCATCCACACGTTTAATGGAATTCACACGGGTCAGTCGGCGGCCATCGGTGGTGATGATCGAATAGTCACTTGAGCCTCGGTCGTAAACCGTCGTCATGCGGAAGAAGATGATGGGTGCATTCCACATGTCCCTGGGATTCTCAAAAGCCTGCCATACAGGCCGGTTGTAGAGGTAGTTCCTCACGTCATTGGCACGTTTGTCGGTTGTATTGCGGCAGTTGCGCTTAGACACTCCATCGCCCCCCGTCCAGTTGAGCAGGGGTTGCATGGCGTATGTGTCGAGTGCATACGCATCTATTTTCCGCTGGTCGGCCAGGTCGCTGAGATAGATGCCAATGTTCGAGAAAGCCTCGGGAGGGTAGAAACGTGTTACGCTGTCAGGGCTGCTCACATAGTGGTCCCAGTAACTAAAGGTAAACATGTTGTCGTCTCTCTGGTTATCGGATGTGACTCTGAGCAGTCGCTGCTGGTTCGTGCCGTCGTTATAGGCCACGCTGTAGAGCCAAGAATTTTGGCGTTGATTATGGTTATGTGACGCCACTACCTGGTGTAACTGGCGCAAGTCCACGCCAGCATAGTCATAGATGCTTTCCCATATCCTATAAGAATATTTAGGCTGACTCCTTATAACATCTTCTTTTTTATCTATCGTATAGGTATTGAACTGCCAGAGGAAGAGGGAGCCGCGTATGGCCATGTCACGGTTAGGCAGGTTGCTGGCGTGGCTGCCGTCGTTGGCCACCTGGATGTTGTCGAAGGTCATCAGTTCAGAATAGGGCGACTTCTCGCCAAAATTATCTAATTGGCCCGACATGCTGACGACAAACCAGCGGTTGCCCTCATCGTCGCGATAGACGTCGCCCGCACGATAGTAGCTGTCCAATCCGTCGTATTCGCCCAGGTTGTGCTGTCCCTGGTCGGTTGAGATGATCTCTGGCGCCGTGTTCAGGTCGTAGCCGAGGGGCGGATAGTAGTACTTGTTGTAGCAGAACACCTCGTCGAACCCGCTGATGGGGGTCTTTGTGTTGTATTTTGTACGGCTCAACTTTGCCAGGTCCTCTCCGGTGGCGTGGCGTATGCAGTAGTGTATGGCGCCGTTGTCCTTGAAGTAGTCGTCGTAGATAATCTCGGGCGAGTCCTCTGTGCTGAGTTGCGTCACGTCGAACTGAATGTTGTTGTCGGGGTTGCGCTTGTCAACCACCTGCGTGGTGCGCTCCTTTGACTCCTTGTGGTGCATGTTGCTCTCCTTGTCCGCGCCGTTGGTGAAGACGGTCTCGTAGATGGTGGGCGAGTTGCTGGTCCAGGTGTTCCATGAAGAGCTGCTGCAGATAAGGTTCAGCGGCATCTTGCCCTGGATGTAGAGACGGTCCATCGACTCGTGGGTGTTGCCGAAGATGGCCTTCCACAGGTTCACACGATTGCCGGTGGTGAGGTCAACCTGGGTGTTGTCCCATCCTGTGGCCACACGCGCCCAGAAGTGCTTGCTGTTATACCTTATCTTCGACTTGTCGAAGTCGTGGAACATGGGGACGCCTTTATTGAACACGCTCTTGTAGGGATTATAGGAGATGTTTTCCTGCCACTTCTCGGGGTTGAGCATGGCAAAGAGCATCTCCGCCAGGTTCCCCATCTGCTCGTTGTTCACACCCAGGAGTTTCGGCAGCTTATAGGTGTTGCCGTTGCTGGCCTTATAGACCATGAGCTTGTCGGAGGGCAGCGGCGACAGCGAGATCCAGTGGCTCTTGTCCTTGCCCTCAGGTTCGAAAGAAGGGCGCACGCACACCCAGAACTCCCTGACGCCGTCGTCGGGGCGGACACGGCTGATGACGTCGCCGAAGCGATAGTAGCACGTTGTCCAGTTGGCGTTGTGACCGGCCTGCTCGGGGGTGAGATAGACCAGCTGCCGCAGTGCTGGCACCTGGCGGATGTTCACATCTACCGTGGCCAGCGACTTTTCGTCGGTGCTCTTGGTATAGGTCAGCGAACCCACGTCGGGGTCGCTCCAGGTGTAGGCGGCGGTCTCCTGCGTCACCGTGCCCTCGGGCAGTCCGGCCAGGTTGCAGAAGCGCTGGGCAGCGGCCTCCAGGTCGTTGGTGGCCACTTGCCGCACGGTGGCGTTGCCGCTGAGAGGCTCGCCGATGGTGGGTTCGAAGGTCTGCGAGGCGTAGTCGTCGGGGGTGTTGTTGGTGCCCACGAGCTGCCCTACGACGTTCCAGAACTTGGCGGCCTTCTCCAGTTGTTCGCCTTGTTGCTTCTCGGCCTGCTGCTCGGCTGTCAGCCCGTCGTCATCGTCCTTGCAGGAGGTGACGCCGAGGCCGAGGCCGCACACGAGCGCGGCCATCAGCCAGAAGTTCATTAACTTTTTCATTGTTTTCGTCATCTTTACTTTTTTATGTTTTTATCTTAATGTCTATTCCTGTCTTGCGCGGTCGTGCCGCGAGGAAGTCCTTTCAGTTTTACTGCTCCTTCTGCACGGCCACGCTCTCCAGGCGTGAGTTCTTCTTGCCGTTGTCGGTGACGACGTACTCGCGGCTGGTGATGCTGCGGCGATCCCA
>JAFPZD010000270.1 GCA_017417465.1 Prevotella sp.
CTCTGGGGTCTCACCGCCGAGCGTCTGTTCATGCCTGACGACTTCAATGCTGATGGCACGCTGAAGGCAGGCATTCCCGAGCAGGGTGGCGTAGGTGCCGTGACGCTGCGTCCGGGCGACATCAAGTATGTCGACGTGAACAACGACGGCGTCATTACCGAGGAGGACGAAGGCTTTATCGGCGGCACGGAAGACCCGCGCATGGTGTACGGCTTCGGTGGCGTGGTGAGCTACAAGAACGTAGACCTGAACTTCTTCTTCCAGGGCTCCGGCGATATGTATCGCGTCATCGGCCGCCAGCCTTACTTCCTGCCGGGTGGCGGTACGACCACCGAGGGTAATGCCTATGCAGCCAACATCGACGACCGCTGGACCGAGCAGAACCAAGACCCCTATGCCTTCTGGCCGCGCCTGAGCTACGGACCGAACGTCAACAACTACCGCGCCTCCACGTGGTGGAAGAAGGACATGAGCTTCCTGCGCTGTAAGACCATCGAGGTGGGCTACACGCTGCCTCACAAGTGGCTGGAGAATCTCTACGTGAAGAGCTGCCGCGTGTTCGTCAGCGGCAACAACCTCTTCTGCTTCTCGTCGTTCAAGCTTTGGGATCCGGAGTTGGGCACCAACGACGGTCTGAAGTATCCCATGAACCGATCGGTGATGTTTGGGGTGGATATTAACTTCTAAAGACCCACCCCCGTGCCCCTCCCGTCAGGGAGGGGAGCGTGAATGGCTTGCAAATAAAAAATAAGATAAGGAATGACTATTATGAAGACAATATATAAAATGAAGAAGACAGCTAAATCTTCACTTGTGAGGCTCTGTGCTATCTTGGCTCTCCTCCCCTTGGGAGGGGTTGGGGCTGGGTTGTTTACCTCCTGCTCCGACTATCTGGACAAGGAACCCGACACCGAGCTCACCACAGAGATGGTGTTCGAGAACCGCGACAAGGTGTATTCGTGGCTGAGCTACGTCTACAACATCATACACAACCCCGACAAGTGGGCACTCACCGCCGACGGCTATGAGGTGTTCGCCGACGATATCACTCCCTCCGCCCGCTGGCAGCAGTGGGACTGGAACGGTGTCATCCCGAAGATTCTCGGTCAGTGGACCATCAACTCCACATGGGGTGGTAACCTCTGGCACATGATGCCTCGCTACATCCGTCACGGCTACATCTTCCGCGATATGGTAAAGGCAATGCCCGACCACGATCTGCCTCAGTCGGAAATTGACAATATGAAGAACGAGGTGAAGTTCCTCTGCGCCTATGCCTGGTGGCAGATGGCCGAGAACTACGGTGGCATTCCCTTTAAGCCCGACTACATCGCTCCGACCGACTTCACGCTCTCTGAGCTGATGGTCGGCCAGTCGAAGTTCGACGACGTCGTCGACTACTGCGACAAGGAGATGCTCGAGGCTGCTATGGCGCTGCCCGCCGTCTACGACGACCCGTCGAAGTATGGCCGTGTGAACCGCATCATGGCGCTCACCGTGCGTTCGCGCATGCTGCTCTTTGCCGCCAGCCCGCTGGTGAACGGCAATCCCTGGTACACCGAATACAAGAACGACCAGGGCGAGCAGATCTTCAACCCCACCTACGACCCGAAGAAGTGGGACAAGGCTGTGGAGGCCTGCAAGCTCTGCATCGACGAGGCTGAGCGCGCCGGCTACGCACTCTACGTGGAGATGGGACCGAACGGCAAGCCCGATCCT
The DNA here is from genome assembly GCA_017417465.1 of Prevotella sp. Lineage (GTDB taxonomy): Bacteria > Bacteroidota > Bacteroidia > Bacteroidales > Bacteroidaceae > Prevotella. Next base: position 1,720 of record JAFPZD010000270.1, read on the forward strand.
TTCCTCTCTACCTACAACGTGCACATCAAGCGCTGGAGCGAGGGCAATCACGAGATTACATTCCCCGTCACGAAGGGCAACAGCTATCGCGACACTTTCCTCCGCACGGCATCCGTGCGTGAGTATGGTGGCGGTAACGGACTGGGTGTCTATCAGGGACTCGTCGACGCCTTCTTCACCCGCAACGGCCTGCCCATCACCGACCCGAACTCGGGCTATGTGGAGGACGGCTTCTCGACCACCGTCGACGACCGCTCGAGCGAGACCACATGGGAGTATGGCACAGGCAATCCCGGCGAGGTGACCTCGCGTGGAACGTATAACATGTACTGCAACCGCGAGCCCCGCTTCTACAACGCTGTGTCGTTCCACGGATCGTGGCTGGCAGTGGGCAAGCGCAAGTATAACTTCTTCATGAACGGTCGCGACAACGTGCAGACCTCGTCGCCCCACGACGCTCCGCAGAACGGATACCTCGTGCGCAAGGGCCTGAACGTGCTCGACAACTACCTCACCGGTGCCATCACCGACCGTCAGGGCTTCACCTATCGTCTGGCTTTCACCTATCTCGACTATGCCGAGGCACTCAACGAGGCCCGCAACGACGGAGGCAGCCGCCAGACGGCACTTGAATACCTGAACCGCATCCGCTATCGTGCCGGCGTGCGCCAGTATACGTTCAGCAGCGTGCCGGCCGACGACGAGGAGTACATCCAGATTCAGAACACACAGGAGGAGCTGCGTCGCGTCATCCGCGCCGAGCGCCGTGTGGAGCTCTGCTGCGAGAACAACCGCTGGTACGACATCCGCCGTTGGAAGGATGCCGAGAACCTGCCTGAGATGTGTGGCGACGACTGGGGAATGAACTTCCAGGGCCGCAACCAGAGCGAGTTCTTCGTGCGCACCGTCTATCAGACACGCGTGTGGAAGCGCCAGTACTACTGGATGCCCATCTACATCGATGAGTACGAGAAGAATCCCAACCTCCGCGAAGCTCCGTTCTGGGTGGTGGATAATCAGTAGAAGACCCGCCCCCGTGCCCCTCCCGTAAGGGAGGGGAGCGCGAATGGCTTGAGATTGGAACAAATTGATAATTGAAAATTGACAATTGATAATTATGATTAGCATGAATAAAAGCGTAAAGGTGTGGCTCCTGGCTATGTTTACCCTGGTTGGGGGTGGGTTGTTCACCTCCTGCAACGAGGACCCGGAGTATTTCACCCTGCCCACCTATCCCGACGAGATGCACGTGCGCAGCTCGGTGGAGGAGATTGTGCTCAACAAGGGCATCGCCGACCAGACGGCTGTCACGCTGACGTGGGACAAGGCAACGAGCCCTATCTCGGCA
>JAFPZD010000271.1 GCA_017417465.1 Prevotella sp.
CTCTGGGGTCTCACCGCCGAGCGTCTGTTCATGCCTGACGACTTCAATGCTGATGGCACGCTGAAGGCAGGCATTCCCGAGCAGGGTGGCGTAGGTGCCGTGACGCTGCGTCCGGGCGACATCAAGTATGTCGACGTGAACGGCGACGGTGTGATCACCGAGGAGGACGAAGGCTTTATCGGCGGTACGGAAGACCCGCGCATGGTGTATGGCTTCGGTGGCGTGGTGAGCTACAAGAACGTAGACCTGAACTTCTTCTTCCAGGGCTCCGGCGACATGTATCGCGTCATCGGCCGCCAGCCTTACTTCCTGCCGGGTGGCGGTACGACCACCGAGGGTAATGCCTATGCAGCCAACATCGACGACCGCTGGACGATGACCAACCAGGACGCTTATGCCTTCTGGCCGCGCCTCTCCTACGGACCGAACGTCAACAACTACCGCGCTTCCACTTGGTGGAAGAAGGACATGAGCTTCCTGCGCTGTAAGACCATCGAGGTGGGCTACACGCTGCCTCACAAGTGGCTGGCGAATCTCTACGTGAAGAGCTGCCGCGTGTTTGTCAGTGGCAACAACCTCTTCTGCTTCTCGTCGTTCAAGCTTTGGGATCCGGAGTTGGGCACCAACGACGGTCTGAAGTATCCCATGAACCGCTCAGTGATGTTTGGGGTGGATATCAACTTCTAAAGACCCACCACCGTGCCCCTCCCGTCAGGGGAGGGGAGCGTGAATGGACTTGCAAATAATAAATAAGATAAGGAATGACTATTATGAAGACAATATATAAAATGAAGAAGACAACTAAATCTTCACTTGTGAGGCTCTGTGCTATCTTGACTCTCCTCCCCTTGGGAGGGGTTGGGGGTGGGTTGTTAGTCTCCTGCTCCGACTATCTGGACAAGGAACCCGACACCGAGCTCACCACGGAGATGGTGTTCGAGAACCGGGACAAGGTGTACTCGTGGCTGAGCTACGTCTACAACATCATACACACCCCCGACAAGTGGGCTCTCACCGCCGACGGCTATGAGGTGTTCGCCGACGACATCACGCCTTCCGCCCGCTGGCAGCAGTGGGACTGGGGCGGCGTCATCCCGAAGATTCTCGGTCAGTGGACCATCAACTCCACCTGGGGCGGTAACCTCTGGCACATGATGCCGCGCTACATCCGTCACGGCTACATCTTCAACCAGATGGTGAAGGCTATGCCCGATCACGACCTGCCGCAGTCGGAAATCGACAATATGAAGAACGAGGTGAAGTTCCTCTGCGCCTATGCCTGGTGGCAGATGGCCGAGAACTACGGCGGCATTCCCTTCAAGCCCGACTACATCGCGCCCACCGACTTCACGCTCGCTGAGCTGATGGTAGGCCAGTCGAAGTTCGACGACGTCGTGGACTACTGCGACAAGCAGATGCTCGAGGCCGCTATGGCGCTGCCCGCCGTCTACGACGACCCGTCGAAGTATGGTCGCGTGAACCGCATCATGGCCCTTACCGTGCGCTCGCGCATGCTGCTCTTTGCCGCCAGCCCGCTGGTGAACGGCAACCCGTGGTACACCGACTACGTGAACGATCAGGGTGAGCAGATCTTCAACCCCACCTACGACCCGCAGAAGTGGGAGAAGGCTGTGGAAGCCTGCAAGCTCTGCATCGACGAGGCTGAGCGCGCCGGTTATGCCCTCTACGTAGAGATGGGACCGAACGGCAAGCCCGACCCCTTCCTCTCCACTTACAACGTGCACATCAAGCGCTGGAGCGAGGGTAACCACGAGATTACGTTCCCCGTGACCAAGGGCAACAGCTATCGCGACACGTTCCTCCGCACGGCATCGGTGCGCGAGTATGGCGGCGGCAACGGACTGGGTGTCTATCAGGGCCTCGTCGACTCCTTCTTCACCCGCAACGGTCTGCCCATCACCGACCCGAACTCGGGCTATGTGGAGGACGGCTTCTCGACCACCGTCGACGACCGCTCCGGCGAGACCGCGTGGGAGTATGGCACGGGCAATCCCGGCGAGGTCACCGCGCGCGGCACGTATAACATGTACTGCAACCGCGAGCCCCGCTTCTACAACGCTGTGAGCTTCCACGGCTCGTGGCTGGCTGTGGGCAAGCGCAAGTATAACTTCTTCATGAACGGCCGCGACAACGTGCAGACCTCGTCGCCCCACGACGCTCCGCAGAACGGCTACCTCGTGCGCAAGGGTCTGAACGTGCTCGACAACTATCTCACTGGTGCCATCACCGACCGTCAGGGCTTCACCTATCGTCTGGCCTTCACCTATCTGGACTATGCAGAGGCACTGAACGAGGCCCGCAACGACGGCAGCGCCCGCCAGACGGCTCTCGAATACCTGAACCGCATCCGCTATCGCGCCGGTGTGCGCCAGTATACGTTCAGCAGCGTGCCTGCCGACGATGAGGAGTACATCCAGATTCAGAACACGCAGGACGAGCTGCGCCGCGTCATCCGTGCTGAGCGCCGCGTGGAGCTGTGCTGCGAGAACAACCGCTGGTACGACATCCGCCGCTGGAAGGATGCCGAGAACCTGCCTGAGATGTGTGGCGACGACTGGGGCATGAACTTCCAGGGCCGCAACCAGAGCGAGTTCTTCGTGCGCACCGTCTTCCAGACGCGTGTGTGGAAGCGCCAGTACTACTGGATGCCTATCTACATCGATGAGTACGAGAAAAATCCCAACCTCCGCGAAGCACCGTTCTGGGTGGTGGATAACCAGTAGTTGAGAGTTGAGAGTTGAGAGACAGTTTAAAGTTTAGAGTTTAAAGTTCTTTCAGCTTATAAACGAACGACAAAACGCAATTCGCAATGTAGGGACGCGACGTGTCGCGTTCTGGTGTGGGAAAAGCAAATTCCAGTTACGCGGCACACCGCGTCCCTACATGAGAAGGTCATAATAAATAAAAAGATATTATCGTTATGAAGACAATAGATAGAATGAATAAGACTGTTAAATCTTCACTTGTGAGGCTCTGTGCTATCTTGACTCTCCTCCCTTTGGGAGGAGTCGGAGGTGGGCTCTTCACCTCCTGCAACCAGGATCCGGAGTATTTCACCCTGCCCACCTATCCCGACGAGATGCACGTGCGCAGCTCGGTGGAGGAGATTGTGCTCAACAAGGGCATCGCCGACCAGACGGCTGTCACGCTGACGTGGGACAAGGCAACGAGCCCTATCTCGGCA
>JAFPZD010000272.1 GCA_017417465.1 Prevotella sp.
ACTTGGAACACGCGTATGTGGACGCTCGGTAAGCACGTCCTTCAGATACAGGTTGAGGTCTTCCATGCAGTCGCCACCACAGCAGAAAACGGAAAAGACGGCTCGTATTATCTCGCTGTACTGATAGCCAATAAGCCTACTGCGAAGTCCCAGGTGGGAGTCGATTACAGAGGACAGAATAGAGCCGAATTTGTCCAAAACGAAAAATATTCCGCCAAAAGCGCTGATTTTTTCAGATTTTTGTTGTACCTTTGCCATGCCATTGATGATTTTGCTTGTCTTGATTTGCAGCACTAAGGTAAGTGAAAAATCTGACATGGCCAAATCCTGAGCAACAAAAAGTTGCTCAGGTACTTATAAAGAAAGTTAAACTAAAGAGCTGCGGATTTTAGGTTATAAAATTAAATATTATGAGTACAATGAGTACAGAAAGAAAGACAAGAATGATGCGAGGACGGCCTTGGCTGGTTTTGCTAACGGTGGCACTCTTCGCTTGGCTGGTGCCCCAGCGGGCGGCGGCCACACATGTAGATGACACGTGGAATTATTCGGTTTCGCTCAACGGTTCCAACACCGTGGCAATCAAAGTGCCCGTGTACGATGAAGACGGAGCCGACTGCTGGGTGGTAGACGGCAAACTCAAGATGAAGGTGGACGGCGTAGAAACGACCCTGTTCCGCTGGCAGTCTGAGACCGACATCGACAACGACGACGACGATTTGGATTGTTGGTTCCAGACGTGGGCCGACGGCTACATCACCATCACGCAGGGCAATTCGTCGAGCCACTTCGTGCTCTACAGCAGCGATGGTGAGCAGAAGCGCACCATCTATGCCAACAGCGACGGCGAGACCTACGATGTCACCGCCGTGTGGCGAGTGCCCCACAACCTGCGTGGTAAAACGATTACCTTCACTTGGGACGTGACACGCGACGGCAACAGTCGCTCTAAAGAAGGCGTTTCGGGCTTGGGTTCATCGGATTTGTCCATTCCCGCCGCTGCAAACACGGTGTATCCGCAGGTCACCGAGGCCACGCTGTCCTATAGCGAAGTGGGCAAGTTGGAAATCCCCTGGTTCATCGCTACCGACAAACTGACGAAGATTTGGGCGGAATATGACAACGCTGATGGCTCACACTCAAACAAAGAGCTGGAAACCAATATGAGCAGCGGTTACGTCCCGCTTGACGCTACAGTACCGCACAAGAATTTCCACATCGTGGCAAACTACACCGACCCTGACGGCGATGCAGTAAATGGAGTTTCTTCTACGACGCAAGACTTGAAGATGCTGCATGTGCCTGTCGGTTTCAAAGCCACGCCGCTCGGCGATTCGATAGGGCAGGTGCAACTCACATGGTCCATAGAATATCCAGAAGAGGAAGACCTCTTCAGCGTGGACAACTTCGAGATACAACGCTCGCTGACGGGCGAGGAGGCCGACTTTATGTCGATTGGTGCGATTAGTTATTCATCTAAGAACGAGGTGCGCACCTACACGTTCACCGACAATACCCTGCTCGGTGCCATTAGTGAGGCTCAGCTACTGGGTGGAGGAACACTGGAAAACCTCACCTATCGTGTGCGCCGCACCGCCACGCAGACGTGGGGATGGGACGGAAATCCCGCAGCCAGCACGGCGAGCTGTCTGATGGACGACCTGCACTTGCTTCGCGTTTCTGAATACTCTGCCGCTTGGGAAGACTCCACCGCCTTCACCGTGCGCGTGAAATGGAAATATGCCCACGAATACAATGCTGTGTGGGATGACCGCGCCGAGATGAAAATCCGCGTCATCCAAACCAACCAGGATGGACTCGTGGTAGATAGCACCGTCTACGTGCTTTCAGAGCAGGAGCGCAATCAGCGATTCAAAATCCTTGACCTCTCCCGCACGTGCGTTAATTATAATATAGAGGTGTTCACCGACCGTGGCACGTCGCCCCTGCGTCTCTACGACGAGATTACGTCCTACTACTTCCCCATCCGCACGGCAGCCGATTGGCAGACCTTCCGCGACATGGTGAAGGAAGCCAAGGGGCAAGAGGATGTGAACGCCCGTCTTTATGCCGACATTTCCACCAACATAGGCATTGGTTGGGAAACGTCGTATCCCTATCGAGGCACGTTCGATGGTAATGGCCACACGGTGACTTTCAACCTCAACAGTTCTGACAGCCACCTTGCTCCTTTCCGCTATGTCAGCACGGCCACCATCAAAAACCTGAATGTGGCTGGTAGCATCACCTCTTCAGCCAAGTTCACTGCCGGGTTGATAGGTAACGTGGTGAACAACGGCACCACCTTCGTAGAGAACTGCCGCGTCTCGGCCACGCTCACCAATACCATTAATGGTGATGCCTCGATGGGCGGTTTTGTAGGTGTCGTGAACAGCGGTAGCAATCTTTACCTGCGTAACTGTTTGTTTGATGGCGGCCTTGAGGGAAGCAACTGCCACAGCAATGGCGGCTTCGTAGGGTGGAGCGGTGCTAAGGTGCATGCGCATATCGAGGGTTGTCTCTTCACCCCCAGTAGCATCGGCACGAAGCCCGACAACTGTGTCACGTGGTCGCGCGGTACGGCCCCGATAGTCCAAAACAGTTACGCCTCAAGAGCCTTTGTCGGCAAAACGGTCATTATCGGCGGAAAGAACTACCACGTGTTGTATAACACCAGCGACTGGAACGAATTTGTGACATTGGTTAGTTATGGTGGTGATGTGTGCGCCATTCTTGCCAACGACATAGCGGTTACAAACAAGTGGGTTGCGCCATATACCGGCTCAACAACAGGGGCTTGGACAGGAACCCTTGACGGCAACGGCCATACCTTGAACTTGAGTATGACGGGTACGGGCAGCAATTATGCCTATAATAGTCCCTTTGCGATGGCCTCGGGTTGCACCATCAAGAACCTGCGCGTGACAGGAACTATAGGCTCTGCCGCCGTCAATTCCTCTGGACTGGCAGGACTGACCTTGAGCAACGGTTCGCCCAACACCATTAGCAACTGCCACATATCGGCTACCATCTCAACCAATGCGAATTACCTTTCAGGACTCATCGGCAATGTTGGCGACTATGCAGTCAACAACATCACGAACTGCCTGTTCGACGGAAAACTTTGGACTTACGCTTCATCGGAATCTTGGGCAAGTGCTTTCGTTTATGGCACAAGTACCGGGACCAACGTCATAACGAATTGCTTGGAGAACGGCACTTACAGAGGATTTACACATGCAGGTTTCGCTTATTCAGGCAAAAAGGCATACGCCAATAATGCGTCAAACACCAACAACTGGAGTTACCACAACTGGAGCGAGATGAACGGCAACGAGGTCGGCTCGCGTTCGGCTGAGACGATGGTGCAGACGTTAGGCGAGGGCGATTGGCATATTGAAGACGGTAAGGTGGTTCCCATTCTGCACACCCAGGAACTCCTCGGATACATGCCAGAGGATTTGCTTGCCCGCCTCGGCGACAGTTGGGTGGAGGTTGACGGCAAGACGATTCCCAAGCAGACTTCCTTCAGCGACCCCAAGGACATCAACGGTATGGAGATGATGACCATCAATGGCAAAACCTATCAGGTGCTGCGCAACAACTACGATTGGAAACGCTTCCGTGAGATGGTAGAAGCCGCCAAGGGCGAGACCGAGGTCAATGCCATTATGATGCAGGACCTCTCCATTACCGAGAGAGTGGGCACCACCACCGATGCGCCTTTCTACGGCACCTTCAACGGCAACGGCCACACGCTGACAGTCAATATTGTCACAAACCTCGGAATCTCAGCCATCGCTCCGTTCTCATACGTGAAAGCCTCCACGTTCAGAAACCTGCACGTCAAAGGCACCGTGAAGGGTGAGAACTGGGCCAGCGGTCTTGTGGGCAGAGTGACAGACACCTCCGGCACAAGGATTCGCCACTGCTGGGTGTCGGTGGACGTGCAGAGCAATTCCAGCAGTTCCCTCAAAATGGCTGGTTTTGTCGGATACTCAGGCAAAAGTCCGATGGACATGCAGCACAACCGCTTTGACGGCACCATTACGGGCAATGGAAGAACCACAAACGGTACTGTTGCCGGTGCCTTTATTGGCGCGAGTGATAGTGGCGAGTGGACGTTTAACAGTAACTACGAAAATGGTACCTACCAGAGCGTGGTGGATCAACACATGTGCTTCTATTCCGGTTCTGCCTTTGGCGGAGCGAGTGGTAGTGGTACTAATAACTTTTCCGCTCACAATTGGCCTGTAATGCCTGATAATCACCGCAACGTCAGCGAGAGCATGGCCGCCAACTATCTGAAATGGGACCTGTTGAACGGCAAGGCCGTACCTAAGATGGAACGGATAGCCGACGAGAAAGTGCCCTCATTCTACCACTCAGGCACGGGTAAAATTGATGCCAAACTCATCCCAACGACACGCCAAAGCAGCGTGGTGCTGACGTGGACCACCGATGGCAAGCCCATTGACTACTTCACCGTCTATCGCCGCGTGAAAGGCACCAGCAGTTGGACACTCGTAGAGACCGACATCGACAAGAACAGCTACGAAGACACCACGGTGTCACCCCTTGAGGACTATCAATATAAGGTTGTAGCCACCAGTGACTGCGAAGGCATGCACACTTCCGAGACGAACATCGTTGACGGCGCATGCAAACACACGGGTATGCTGGAAGGCTATGTGCGCTTCAACGACGGAACGGGCATCGCAGGCCTGACCATCAGCATCGTCCGTGAGGACACCAACGAGGAAGAGGCCACGGCGGTGACCGACGAGACCGGCCACTACGTCGCCGAAGACCTGTCGTACCATAATATGCAAAGCATCTCCTACAAGGTGGTGCCCGTAACGGAGGGAGGGCGTATGGACCTCAACCCCAGCAGCCGCATCGCCTCTTTCAACAACGAGTCGAACCACAGCATCTTGAACGAACTGACCGTAACTAACGGCTTGGAGTTCAACGCCTACGTGATGTACGAAGGCACGAGCATCCCCGTGAAGGGTGCCCACTTCCGCGTGAACGGCCAACTGATGCACAACAACCGCAACGGCTTTGTGGAGACCGACTTTGAGGGCAACGCCAGCTTTATGGTGCTGGGCGGCGTGAACAACGTCATCCAGGTGGAGATGGACGGCCACAAATTCACCGGCGGCGGCTACTACAAGAGTGCCGACGGTGTGGTGCTGACTGATAAGGTGGGCCAGACCTATTTCTACGACTCCACACTCGTCAAGGTGACGGGCCGTGTGGTAGGTGGCAACGACCAAGGCTTGCTTCCGCTCGACAACAACCTCTCGCGCAACAACCTCGGCAGCAATCTGCGCATGGTGCTCACCCTTGAGGGCGACAATTCTTCTTGGCTCGTGTTCGACAACACCAACCCAACGCTCTCCAAGCGCACGCTTACGTTCAATCACCCCGCTGGCAAGGGACACTTCACTCAAGCCGACGTGGAGCGCAAGCGCATGGTGGTGCGCCCCGACTCGGTGACCGGCGAATACGTGCTGATGCTCCCGCCCGTGCGCTGGAAGGTGACGCAAGTCTATTGCGACGGCTATCCCACGCTGTTCCAAGACGGTATGGTGAGCGAGGTAATCGACCTTACCAACTGCCTTGTGGAAGACACCATAAAGAACGAAGGCACATATGTTGATGTGGACAAACGCACCGTCTATCAACCCAAGGAAATCTACAACTACCGCTACAACCGCATCTACCACGCACCCGTGGAGATTACCTACCGACAGGTGGGCTACGACACGTTCGACTACTTCGGCGACCGCATCTACAACGCCCAGACCTTGGGCGGCGAGAGCGTCGATGTGCCGCTGGTGTATCAGAGCATTTCGGGCTATACAGAGGGGGTCATCGGTTACAAAGAAGGTATTACCGGATACGATAAGATTCCAATAGGAATCGGCGAGGGCGAGAATAAGCCCATATTCGATGCCTACACCCACACACCGAAACTAACAGGGCAAGCTGCTGTCCCCGGATTGGGCATAGACAGATATGAGCAACTGTTTGATGGCGATGTGACCACCCAGTGGTCTGTATTTCCAAAGAATTATAATGTGTTACATGCTTGGGTTAACTTCAAGACCGACAAACCTGTCAGCGTCACAGCGCTCAACCTGACCACAGGCGATGAAAACAATATATATGATGGCCGCAATCCTAGGTATTTCCGCCTGCTCGGTCGTTTAACGGAAGACCAAGAATGGACAACCCTGCTGTATGTGGATGATCCCAAAATGGAGGCTTATAGTTGCAAGACGTACTCTTATGATGTGCCCGACCACTCTTTCTACCAATACTTCCGCTTGGATTCTATCGGACCTGGAACTGGAAACATCTCGAACTACTACGATTATTATGAGCTTGCGTTGTGCGAATTGTCGTTAACCTGTCGCGGCAAGGAAGACACAGAACCCGTGATGACCTATAGAGAGGACCCTATCTACGGTCAGGTACCCGTTATGGGCAAAATACCAGTGACAAACGGCTCGCCACGCTACACCTTCGGATATCCCGTATTCAGCCTGGAACGTCGCTACCCGATAGAGCTTTCAGTAGTGGAGCGCTACCCGTGGAACGGCATTAAGGGCTCAATCGTGGAAGACATCGTCCACGTGGGCGGCGGCAAGGTGACTGTACACAATGGGCTGAAGGACGGCCTGCAACGCGATTCAGTGAAACTGGACAGCATCGGCCAAGGCATCTACTACCTGCGTGCCGGGCAGACCATGCGTCTGCTCACTGGCAAGGATGCCCTGCGCACCGTGAGCTTCACCCTGGAGCAGGACGGCACCACCTACGAGGCAGAACCCCTGCGCGGCTACGTGCTCAACATGTTTGCCACCACGGGCGCCAAGGAAGTGTTGGCCCAAGGCAACCCGATGTTGATAGACATCCTGCGCGACCCACCCGGCGGCGGCAGTTCGGCAACCCTCTCAAAAGGCTCGAAACTCAAGTTGAACTATACGGTAGATATGAAATTCCAGGCCGGTGTGACCTTGCAGCTGAAGACGGGCGTCGCACTCTCTTCCTACACTGGTGCGACCACACTGCCTGGTGCCGAGAATGGAACCATCACCAACACCACCACGACCAATCAGATTGACCTCGACATCATCTTCAGCGGAGCCGGAAAGAAAGCCTACTCCTACACGATGAATGTGGGCGAAGACATCACCACCAGCAGTGCTACCGGGATGGTGGGTGCCGATGCCGACGTCTATATCGGCGTGGTGCAAAATGTCATCGCCACACAGATGAGCACTATACGTGCCATCCCCGATGCGATGTACCGTCAGATGCTGGAGCGTGTGGGCGGCGGAAGCATCAAGGGCGTAGAGAGCAACTTTGGCTCGCTGGTGGAAATTGCAGTAGGACGTGATGCCAACGACAGCCTCTATCACTTGGTGCGCGACGTATCGCTCGGTTACGGGCCTGAGGTCACCTCGCAGTTCGTCCATTCGCAGAAGTACATCGTCACCGACCTGTTGCCACGACTGGCACAAGAGATACGCGACCTGCTCTTTACTGGTACGCGCGATGAGGCCGTGGCACTCGCCAACAAAACTCAGAAGGCCGTCTATTGGTCTAAGGTGGCAGCAAACCACGAGGACTTTGGCGCGGAATATGAAATGATAAGCCCTGACGGTATGACGGGCTTGCGCAACGAGGTGGACGAGAAGTACTCCCACTTCCTCACCTGGATGAACATGATTGCTTCCAACGAGCAGGAAAAACTTGCGGCCTACGACCTCATGGCCAACTACGACGTGGACGGCGGCTCCAAGGTGAGCTACAGCGAATCCTTCGAGAGCGAGTTCAGCCAGTCGCAATACATCCACTTCCCCTTCACCACAGCCGACTATTTCGAAACCGATGGCCAAAGTGCTGCCGACAGAACCGCCGCCGCATTCGGCGCGCTCCTCTCGCAGCCAGCGCTTCAAAATGCCATCAATGCGCTGGCGAAAATCATCAACAATCGCAAGAAGGCAGATAAAACGCTGGAAGCACGCTTTGAATTCATCGGTCAAACGTGGTCCTTTGGCGCAAAGCCTGTGGTAGAATATAGCAGCACGGGTACCTACGGCACGCAGAACAACTACAGCCGCAAGGAGAGCTTCAACCTCGTCATGGCTGGCAAGAGCAACCTCAGCGTTGACGTGTACCGCGTTCGCACGATGGCCACCGACACCACAACTACCGCAAGTTTGAACGACTTGGATGTCTATCACAATGCCAACTTTGATAATTGGGTAGAGATTGTGAAAAACCACGTCAAGGACGGAATCTCCTATCAAGGCATTGACTATAGCAAGGCTATCTATCCCCGCAGCTTTGTCTATCGCACACGTGGCGGTGCCACCTGCAATCCGTGGGAGGATGCCCGCTATACGGTGGCGTTCCGACCGGGCACGCTTCTCGACGAACGCACCAAGAAGATTAGCAATCCGAAGATTACACTCGACCGTCAGAGCGTGAGCGGTGTAGCTATGGGTGACCCGGCGCGCTTCAAGGTGTATATGACCAACGACAGTGAGCAACCCGAATTGGTGGGCGGCGGATTGTTGATAAACAACCTTTACGTGGACGAGACAACCAACCCCCACGGTGCGAAACTCTATATCGACAGTTCGCCGCTGAACGGAGACGGCCTGACTTTCTTCTTGAAACCTGGCGAAGTGGTGGAAAAGACCTTGGAGGTGTATGCCGGCGAGGAATTCGACTATGAAGGCTTGAAGATTGCCCTCTGTTCGCCCGACGACTGGATACATGCGTATGACGAAGTGGCGTTTGATGTCCACTACCTGCGCGAGGCTGGCCCTGTGAGCATCTCCAATCCTGGCGACAAGTGGGTGATGAACACTAATGCGCAATACAATGAAAAGCGTGGTTGGTTCCTGCCCATCACCATCGACGGCTTCAACAAGTACCAGAAGAACTTCGACCACATTGAGTTCCAATATAAGGAGACGCAACTCGGCGACAACGGCTGGACAAATCTCTGCTCATTCTATGCCGACTCCACGCTGATGGCACAGGCCAGCGGCGTGCGCGAGATGATACCCGAGAACGGCAACATCAAGACCCAGTTCTACGGCGAAGGCACTGTGATGGAGAAAGGCTACGACCTGCGCGCCGTGCTCTTCTGCCGCGACGGCAACTCGTTCCTTACAACCTCGTCGAAGGTGCTTAGCGGCGTGAAAGACACGCGCCGGCCACAGCTGTTTGGAACGCCGGAGCCGAAGGACGGCATCCTGGGGCTGAACGACAACATCATCTTCAATTTCTCAGAGGACATAGAGCACAACTACCTGAACGCCATCACCAACTTTGAGGTGAAGGGCGAGGTGAACAACCAGAACGTGGCAGAGACCGTGAGTGTGCAGTTCAGTGGCAACAGCAGCGTGGAGAGTGAGGCCCAGCGTAACTTCAGCGGCAAAGACGTGACCATCGATATGATGATTCGTCCCGACGAGACGGGTCGCGACATGCCGCTCTTTTCGCACGGCACCAACGGAAAGAAGCTACAGCTGTGGCTGACTTCAGACTATAAGCTGAAAGCCATCGTTGATGAGCAGGAGTTTGTTTCTGACACAGCCATCGTGAAGGGCGGATTTACGCAGGTGGCCTTGTCAATCGACCAGCAAAATAAAAAACTGACCTTCTACAACGGTGGAAAGACCATCGGCAGCGGCACGCTGGCTGAGGCCTACAACGGCACGGGAGCACTCATCTTCGGTCGCACCAACGAGAACGACCGTGCGATGAGCCAGTACTACGAGGGGCGTATGATGGAGGCTCGCGTGTGGTATCGCGCCATGACGGGTGCCCAAGTGGGTACGCAGTATGGCAGCCGCCGTCTGACAGGCTACGAAATGGGACTCGTGGACTACTACCCGATGAACGAAGGCACGGGCGACTATGCCACAGACCAAACGCAAGGAGCCAATGCCAAGCTCATCGATGCGGGCTGGGCTATGCCACGCGGCTGGTCGATGCACGTCGATTGGGACGACAAGGGCATTGCCCTCAACGAGAATGCCTTAAGTCGTGCCGCAGACGAGGACTACACATTGATGTTCTGGTTCAAGACCGACACAGATGGACGCGGTGTGCTGCTCTCCAATGGTGCCGGACGGCGCGACGAGGTGGGTGCGAAAAACATCTTCAACATCGCCTTCGAGGCCGAGAAACTGATGTACCGAACTAATGGTCAGGCCTACAACCTCGGCAGCTCCTACAGCGACAACCAGTGGCACCATTACGCCATGACGGTGAGCCGCTCGTTCAATGTGGCCAATATCTACGTTGACCAGGTGCTGAAAGCAAGCTTCCCGACAGACACTCTCGGCGGCATCAGTAGCGGCCACCCAATGATTGGTGCAGCCAAGTACGACATGCTGGAGTCCGACGGTCAGGTGGCCACCATTGACACCCGCAATTGGTTGCGTGGCAACATAGACGAAATCTTAATGTTCGGCCAAGCCCTGCCGCTCACGCTCATCAAGCGTTACGCAACGAAAAGTCCTATCGGCGACGAGGCTGGGCTGATGACCTACCTCGCCTTCGACCGTCAGGAGCGGCAAAAAGACAACGACATTGAGCTGGTGGCCTATCCGTGGAGCAAAAAACTATATGTTGACAACAACGGCGACATCCGCTATGAGTTAGACAAAGAGACACAACTCCCGACCACCACGCCAGTGCGCGACTATGTGTTCGTCGGTTCAGCCGACGAAATCCTCCAGCACATTACCGACGAGACGGCTGCCCCCATAGCACCCAGTGAAGACCTCAAGAACTTGACGTTCAGTTTCGTGGGTAAGGACAATCAGGTGCTGGTGAACATCAATGAGGCTTCCTCACGCATTAACCATAGGAACATCTACGTCACCCTGCGCGATGTGGAGGACAAGAACGGCAACACGATGGCCTCGCCACAGACAGCTTGCTACTACGTGACGTCGAGTTCGTTGCAGTGGCTCACCAACCGCCTGTCGCGGACGGTGGCCTACGGAGAGGGCGAGATGCTCTATTTCGGAGTGAACAACAACAGCGCGACCAAGCACACCTACACCATCGAGAACTGCCCGAAGTGGCTGACACTGGACTCGTACAGCGACGTGGTGAGCGCACAAGACCTGGCCACCATCACGGCTACGGTGAACAAGGCACTGAACGTGGGTTCGTATGACGAAATCATCTATCTGACCGACGAGGACGGCGTGACGGAGCCGCTCTATCTGAACCTGACCGTGGAGGGTGAGCAACCCGAATGGGCTTCGAGCGTCAGCGGCGACCTGCTGCAGCACTCGATGAACATTGTGGGCCGTGTGCTGGTACACGACGAGATTGACGTTGACCCGCGCGACATTGTGGGCGTGTTCGCACAAGACGGCCTGTGCCACGGCTTCGCCAACATCAGTTACTCGGCACTGACGGGCGAGAGCAACCTTTACCTGACGGTATATGACAACCAGGTGAGCGGACGCGCACTGACCTTCAAACTGTGGCAGTACTCGACGGGCCGCGAACTGGTGCTGACACCCCCGTCGACCATCACGTTCCAGAACGGAGCCGTGCTGGGCACCGACGAGCCTGTGCTGCTCAAGGCTGGCTCGGAATATGTGCAGACCTTCGACCTGGCGGCCGGATGGAACTGGGTATCGTTCAATGTGGCGAGCGAGAAACTCTTCAACCTGAACAACCTGCTCGACGGACTGCCCTGGAAGGAGGGTGACGTGCTGACCGACATGAACAGCGACGCGACGCTCATCTACCGCAACGGCCACTGGCTGGTGTCGGGTGGAACGAATGTCACCAGCCTCTCGCAGAAGAACGCCTATGCCATCATGGTGCATGAGGACACGAAATTCCCCATCGCGGGCAACATCATCAAGCAACTCGACATGCGCACCATCGAACTGAAGTCGGGATGGAACGGCATAGGCTACACGCCGATGCTGAACCTGCCGATAGAGACGGCGCTGAGCGACTACTACGACAAGGCTCAGGCGGGCGATGTCATCAAGAGCCACGACGAGTTTGCCTACTTCACCGTGTCGGGTGGCGTGGGCCGTTGGAAAGGAAGCCTGGAGTACATGAAGCCCGGCGAGGGATACATGCTGCTGCGCAAGGCAACCACGAACACGCGCTTCACCTATCCGTTCTACGAACCGAACAGCACGTTCATCGATGAGTGGTCGTACAGCGGAACGACACGCGCCGCTGCTCCAGTTCGTGCCAAGGCGACCATGAGCGTGAGTGCCGTGGTGGAAGGCGTAGAAGTGGAAGAGGGCGACAAGCTGGTGGCTTACGCCAATGGCGAGCGTGTGGGCGAAAGTCGTTTGCTCAGCGGTTCTTCCGCAGAGACTGCCGGGCCGCTCTACCTGAGCATCGGCGGCGACAAGCAGCAGGGCATCTGGTTTGCCATCGAGCGCGATGGCGACATCATCGCTGCCACCTCAGAGCAGATGACCTTCACGGCCAACGCCGTGGTGGGCAGCCCCGACGAGCCGACGGCGATTCGCTTCGTGCAGACCGACCGCGAGGACGACAAGTGGTACAGTGTGAGCGGTATCCAACTGCCCAAACGACCCACCGTCAGCGGAGTTTATATCTTTAATGGTAAAAAAATCGTGATAAAGTAAAATATGAACAAGAACATTTTATATTCAACCGCCATCCTGCTGGCAAGCCTCACTCTTGGGGCTTGCAGCAGCGATGACGACGAACCGAAGACCGAGGGCTACAGCGTGGAGACCGTCAGCGAAGCCCCGACATGGCAAGTAGACTACAGCGGCAGCGAGGCGCGCCCCGACTGGCAGGAACCCAATCCCGGCGACTACGAGAACTGGACCATCATGCTGGTGCAGTTGGAGGAGGCTCTGAAGCCTTGCGCTGGCGACGACGACCTGATGGCCCTCTTTGTGGACGGCGAACTGCGCGGACTGACCTCGCCCGCCATTTCGCAAGGCAGCACGGATGGCGAGGACGACAAAGGAACCTTCGTGCTGAAAGCCTACGGCAACGAGAGCGACCAGAACGTGGTGAGCGTGACGCTGAGTTATTATTGTAGCAGTCTACAGCAGACCTTCTCGCGCACCGTGCAGATGACCTACGACATGGGCAAGGTGTATGGTCTGGACGAAGACCTCGTGCCACAGTTCACGCTCGGTGCAGCCAAATACCCCGTGGTGACACAACTTTTACTGACGGCAACCGACCTGTCGCCTCTCGACGTGACCTTTGCCAGCGGCGATATGCTGGCCGCCTTCATCGGCAACGAGTGTCGAGGCACGACAACGTTCAACGCTCAACTCGCAACGTTCAACACTCTCACCGTCTTCGGGCGTCAAGAGGGCGAGGCTTATACCCTGAAGTACTACAACGCTGCCACGCAGCGCGTTTACACCTTATCCAAAAACTTCTAAGAAACAATGAAGACAGTTCATCTATTCATTCTGATGCTTGCAGCAAGTTTTGTGGCTTGTTCCAACGATGATGATAATAGTATTCAGCAACCAGCGGAAGAACGATTGCCCCTGACCATCGAGGTGGCGGAGAATCCGATGGTGAACCCCGATGAAGCCGCAGACGCTCCCGCTACGAGGGCAGCCATCATAACGACCTCGACGCTTGACAAGTTTAACATCAACTATGTGTATGGTGCTAATTATACTAATGGCGACGACCCCATTACTGCCAAGAAGGACACCGAAGGGAAGTGGACGAGCGAAGGCTCTTGGCCCACAGCCAGCGAAACCATCGACTGGTATGCTTCATCAGATGGTACTTTCAATGAACCCTCTAACCCCTACATCAACTTTACCGTAGAGGAGAACGCTTCGACGCAGAAAGACCTGCTCGTTGCCAAGACCCCTGCCAAGTACGCTGACAATAGCGGAAAAGTCACGTTCACCTTCGACCACGTCTGCACCGCCCTCCGCTTCTTGGTGAAGAAGGCCACGAACCTTGATGACTATACGCTGAGCATTACCGAAATGAAGCTTTGTAACGTAAAGAATAACGGCCTATACTATTTTAATAGTCATTCGTGGGAATCTCTTACTGTTAAACAGGTTAAAGGCGAAAATCCGTCCTACACCCTCTACTCCGGTTCGGCAAAGACGCTCGGCACCACGGACTACGAGGTCCTCGACGCATCTGATGCGCCCTACCTCTTTATGATTCCACAGCCGCTGACACCATGGGACGGCACCACCGCTATCGCCTCTGCCACCGAGCAGACCTACATCCAGATTACCTGCACCATCATGAAAGATGGAAACAACGTACATAGCGGCACGGCCTACATCCCCTTCGGTGCCACCCTCACCGCTGGCTACCAGCACGACGTGAAAATCAACATCGGAAAGAACTCGCTTTACAGCGGCCCAAACACCAAAATCATCAATTAAACCATGAGAAAGAAATACGAGAAGCCCAACCTGTGTACCATGCTCCTTCGTGGCCCCATCTTGATGCTCGGTGGCTCGCACACTGTGAAAGGCTACAACACGGGTGGCGACATTAACGTCGGTGACGAGGATGAGCCAAGCAGCTCCAACGGTAACGGCACCACGGACTGGGGAAGCCTAAACTCCCTATTTTAACTCCAAACTTAAATAATAAACCTTGTTCGCAAACAACTGAGGGGGCTGTGCCGACATCAACCGGCACAGCCCCTTTCTTGTTGCGTGTCCTCGATGCCCCAAAAGTGGTGTGAATCAGACCACCACCATAGGTGTGACTCAGACCACTACCATAGGTGTGACTCACACCGTTTTTGAGGCACTTTCCACATCTCTCACCACAGCCTTTCCGTTGCAATGAGCCACGTTGCAAAGTCGGTACGAATTGTGCTGCATAATCAGTACGAGTTAGATTATTTACTTCACATAAATCTTTTTGGGGGTGACCGTTGTTCTTGCGGATGATGGCGAAAATGAGGGTGGGGCACAAAAAAAGAGCCATGTCTTCGTGGGGGAAGGCATGGCTCTTTTGCTATGAGCTGAGATGGTCTAATATCCGAAGATGGTCTCCAGACTTACCCGCTTGATTGGGGCAATTTGTTCGAGCCTCTCCATGTCGAGTTCCTTTTCGTCGCCCAGAATGACGTAGTGCCAGGGCTTTTGGGTCATGTGCTGCTGCTCGAAGCGGGCGATGTCTTGGAGGGTGAGGGAGGGGAGTGCCTGATAGACGCGTTCGTAGAGGTCGTAGTCGAGACCGAGACGCTTCATCTGGAAGTAGTAGGCAATGAGGCTGGTCTTGGTGACGCGGCGGCTCTGGAGGCTCTTGGTGAGCGACTGCTTGGCGAGGGTGAAGGCCGACTCGCTCTGTGGCATCCGCTCGGTGATGTCGTCGAAGACGCTGATGCACTCCATGAGCTTGTCGTTCTGGCTGATGATGTGCTCCATGGCGTATTCGGGGTCACCCTTCTTGCTGGGTGAAGCGTAGTAGGCACTGGCGTTGTAGGCCAATCCACGGGCTTCACGCAGTTCCTGGAAGACGATGGTGTTCATGCCGCCACCGAAGTACTCGTTGAAGAGTGCCTCGACAGGTGCCGCTTCGGGTGTCCACTGGCGACCTTCATTGTGCAACTTGC
>JAFPZD010000273.1 GCA_017417465.1 Prevotella sp.
CACATCGTCGACCTGAAGCACCAGTTGCAGACATACAACAGTCTGGAAGAACTGCCCACCTCTTTATTATTAGAGGTCAAGCAGTGCGGCTTCTCTGACTTCCAGATAGCCCGTTTCGTGCTGAAGCCCGAGGGCGGTAATATGGAGAAGGAGAACCTGCAGGTACGCCAGTATCGTAAGCAGAAGGGTATCCTGCCCTCTGTGAAGCGCATCCCCACCGTGGCCAGCGAGCACCCCGAACTGACCAACTACCTGTACTTCACCTATACCCACACGCCAGCCTTCGCACAGCCCAACGGCAGACCTTACAGTGCTGCTCACGACATCAACTATTACAACAACGAGAAGTCGGTCATCGTGCTCGGCAGCGGTGCCTACCGCATCGGTTCGAGCGTAGAGTTCGACTGGTGTTCTGTCAACGCCATCAATACCGCTCGCAAGCTAGGTTACAAGAGTATCATGATCAACTACAACCCCGAGACCGTATCGACCGACTACGACATGTGCGACCGCCTCTACTTCGACGAACTGTCGCTGGAACGTGTGCTTGACGTCATCGACCTGGAGTCGCCACGCGGCGTCATCGTCTCCGTGGGTGGTCAGATTCCGAACAATCTCGCCATGAAGCTGCACCGCCAGGGTGTGCCCGTGCTGGGCACGAGTCCTGTCGACATTGACCGTGCCGAGAACCGCGACAAGTTCTCTGCCATGCTCGACAAGCTGGGCATCGACCAGCCCGCTTGGCGTGCGCTGACCTCGTTTGAGGACGTGAAGGAGTTTGTTGACGAGGTAGGATATCCCGTGCTGGTTCGTCCTTCCTACGTGCTCTCCGGAGCTGCCATGAATGTCTGCTATGACGACGAGGAACTGCACCGTTTCCTCAACATGGCTACCGAGGTCAGCAAGGAATTCCCCGTGGTAATCTCAAAATTCATGACGGAGACCAAGGAGATTGAGTTCGACGCCGTTGCCGACAAGGGCGAGGTTGTGGAATATGCTATCTCAGAGCATGTAGAGTATGCCGGTGTGCACTCTGGCGACGCTACGATGGTGTTCCCCGCTCAGCACATCTACTTCTCTACCATCCGTCAGATCAAGAAGATTGCCCGCAAGATTGCCGCTGAGCTCAATATCAGCGGCCCGTTCAATATCCAGTTCCTTGCCAAGAACCGCGAGGTGAAGGTCATTGAGTGTAACCTGCGTGCATCACGCTCGTTCCCCTTCGTTTCGAAGATTCTGAAGCGCAACTTCATTGAGACGGCTACGAAGATCATGCTCGACGCTCCTTATCAGAAGCCCGACAGCAGCGAATTCGACATCGACCGCATTGGCGTCAAGGCCAGCCAGTTCTCGTTTGCCCGTCTGCAGAACGCCGACCCCGTATTAGGTGTCGACATGAGCTCTACGGGTGAAGTCGGCTGCTTGGGCGACGACCTCAACGAGGCCATGCTCAACGCCCTGATTGCTACGGGTTACCGTCTGCCGAAGCAGGGAGGCAGCATCCTCATCTCGAGTGGTGGCGCCAAGGGTAAGGTGTCTTTGTTGGAGCCTGCCAAGGAGCTAGTCAAGAAGGGCTACAAGGTCTACGCTACTGGTGGTACGGCGAAGTTCTTCAACGACAACGGCGTAGAGGCTACTGCTGTCAGCTGGCCTGACGAAGAGGGACAAAACAACGTGATGGACATGATTGCTGCCCACCAGTTTGACCTCATCATCAATGTGCCTAAGAACCACACCAAGCGTGAGCTGACCAACGGCTACCGCATCCGTCGTGGTGCCATCGACCACAACATTCCTCTGATGACCAACGTACGTCTGGCCAAAGCCTTCATCGAGGCCTTCACCGCCCTCGGGCAGGAAGACATCAAGATCAAGTCTTGGCAGGAGTATAACCAATAAAGCGTAGTTCGGCTTCGAGCATTGCCCTCTATGGCGGCTCGAAGCCTACTATTTTGACTATGAAAAACGGACTTGTATTAGAAGGTGGAGCCATGCGCGG
>JAFPZD010000274.1 GCA_017417465.1 Prevotella sp.
AGAGCGACCTCCGCATTGCCAGCGGCATACAGATGGGCATGCTGCCCGAGAAGTTCCCCACACGTGATGACCGCGACGACGTGCAACTCTATGCTTCGCTGACCCCAGCCAAGGAGGTGGGCGGCGACCTGTTCGACTTCTATTTCCGCGACGAGAAGCTGTTCTTCTGCATCGGTGACGTCAGCGGAAAGGGCGTACCTGCCTCGCTCTTCATGGCCGTGACACGCTCCACCTTCCGCACCGTGTCGGCTCACGAGTCGATGCCCGACCGCATCGTGACCATGATGAACAAGACGATTGCCGACATGAACAAGAACCACATGTTTGTGACCCTCTTCGTCGGCGTGCTCGACCTGCCCACAGGCCGTTTGCACTACTGCAATGCCGGCCATGATGCCCCGCTACTGGTGGGAGCAGGCGTAGGCGAACTGCCCTGCGATGCTAATATCCCCGTCGGCTTCATGCCCGAATGGAAATACTCGCTGCAGGAGGCACATATCTTCACCGGCACCACCATTCTGCTCTTCACCGACGGACTGACCGAGGCTATGAATGCCAACTACGAACAGTTCCAGATGGAGCGCGTGAACGCCGTGGCCAGCCGCGCCTTGTCCAACCAGCAGCAAGAGCCGCGCGAGCTTATCGGCCAGATGACCGAGGCCGTCCACCAGTTCGTGGGCGATGCCGAACAGAGCGACGACCTGACCATGATGGCCATACAGTATATCAAGCAGCAGAGTGATGTACGGATGCAGAAGAGCATCGTGCTGCCCAACGATGTGCGGGAAGTGCCGCGGCTGAATGCCTTTGTCGAAGAGGTCTGCCAGACTGTGGGCTTCGATGAAATCGTCACCATGCAGGTAAAAGTGGCCGTAGAGGAAGCCGTTGTCAACGTGATGAAATACGCCTATCCGATGGGACAGCGTGGTGACGTGACCGTAGAGGCTGCCTCGAATGACGTGCGACTGAAGTTTACCATCATCGACAGCGGCAAGCCCTTCGACCCCACCGTTCAGGCGGAAGTCGATACCACGCTGTCTGCCACGGAGCGCAACATCGGCGGTCTGGGCATCCACATCATGCGTCAGAACATGGACTCCATCAACTACGAACGTATGGACAACCTCAATGTGCTGACGCTGAGGAAAAAGATAATTCATAATTCACAATGCATAATTCATAATTGAGTATGAAAACAACAATTCAAGAACAAGACGGCAACGTGGTTGCCATTTTAGAAGGCAACCTCGACACCGCCGCTGCCGCAGAGACCGAAAAGGCCATGAGTCCACTGAACGACGTGGAGGGTAAGGACATTATCATCGACTGTACCGACCTGGCGTACATCTCGTCGGCAGGTCTGCGCATCTTCCTTGGCATCCTGCAGAGCGCCAAGGCAAAGGGCGGACATGTCTATATCAAGGGCATCAACGATACCGTCCGCGGCGTCTTCACCATCACGGGATTCAGTAACATTTTCGAGTTCAAATGATGAATGGAAAAGTAAAACTGGATGCGCACGGCGAAGCTCTGCTGCAACAGTACCGTGAACTACTTCCCACACTGGAGCAGTTGTCAAAGGAAGCCTACGAACTCCTGCGGCGGGCATTGCACGAACAGGGTATCTACATCACGGCCATGGAGCACAGGGTGAAGACCGAGAAGTCGCTGGCCGGAAAGCTGGAGCTGAAGGGGGCGAAGTACAAGAGCATCGACGACATCACCGACCTCGTGGGCCTGCGCGTCATCACTTTCTATACCGACGAGGTTGACAAGGTGGCGGCTATCGCCAAGCGCGTCTTCGATATCGACTGGCAGGAAAGCGTGGACAAGCGTAAGCTACACCAGTTAGATTCCTTCGGCTATAACTCGCTGCACTACATCTGTCGGCTGAAGTCGGGCGGTCCGCGCTTCGAACTGCAGATGCGCACAGCCCTGCAGCATGTGTGGTCCACCATCGAGCACGACACCGGCTACAAGGGCGACGTGAAGATTCCCCGCGAGTACCTTCGGCAGTTCAGCCGTCTGGCAGGTATGATGGAACTGATTGACGACGAGTTCAGCCGCCTGCGCATCGTGCTCACCGACTACCGACGCCAGACACTGGCACTGGTGAAGAGCGGACAATTAGACGATGTACCACTGTCGCGCGACACATTCCGCAGCTATCTCGAACTGCATCCCTTCGACCGTCTGAACAAGCGCATCGCCGCCGTCAACCAGGCCGAAATCTGGCCCGTCTCGATGATGTCCTATCTGCCCGTGCTCGAATCCTTCGGACTGGAAAGCCTCGGCGACGTGCAGCGCTTCATCGACGAGAACAGCGACGATGCCCATCAGTTGGCACTCTCTGGACTGGCCATCACCGACCTCGACATCCTCTCGTCGAACACGGCCCTGCAGTATCTTTGTCTGGTCTATGTGCTGAAGCACGACGGCGGGCGCGACGGATTGAAATCGCTCTACGACCTCATCAATGGCGAGAGCGATGCCAACGCTATTGTGGCCGACATGATGATGGAACAGGCTAAGACGCTGCCGTTTATGATTAAACTAAATAAGGTAACAAAGCAATACTGACTATGAACAAGAACGAGAAATTTGTCATCATGAAAAAAAAACATATATGAAACAAGAAGAATTAAAGGTCGCCTCAGGATACCCCAAACTGGACGAATGGACAAAGATTTGGCGTGAGACGCTGCCAAAATATTTCGGCTACCCCTTTAACGAGGTCTCGCCGCTGCGCGACTTCTACGAGTGGTACTATGCTGCAGGCATCAACCTCATGAACCTGAACAATGCCGGCGACCCGTTTACCGACACGCCCTGGGAGGTGTCGTCGCAGGTGTTCGAACGCGAGGTCATCGAGTTCTTCGCCCCACTCTACGACTTCGACGACGACAACCGATGGGGACTCATCACCCATAGCGGCTCCGACGGCAACAACCACGGCATCTACTTCGGTGCCAACTATTTGAAGCAAAAGACGGGGCAGGCTCCCATATTCTATGTGAGCGACGAGGCCCACTACTCGAATATGCGACTGGCTCACTTGCAGGGTCTGGAGACGCGACTGGTGAAGAGCGACACCATGGGGCGCATGATACCCGAGGAACTGGAAAAGGCGCTCGATACGTCGCGACCGGCACTCGTCGTCTATGCCTGTGGTTCTACCTTCAAGGGTGCCATCGACGATATGCCGGCACTGAACGCTGTGCTCCACCGTCACCCCGAACTACCTGCCGTCTATCGCCATGTCGATGCGGCGCTCTTTGGCGGCTATCTGCCGTTTACGGAGCACCGCCAGTTGGTGAGCAGCAAGAAGATGGGCTTTGAGTCGATTGCCGTCAGCGGCCATAAGTTCTTTGGCATCGACTCGCCGTGCGGACTCTTCATCTGCACACGTGAAGTATATGACAACCAGTCAGACTTCGACGTACCCTATCTGAACAAGAACATGCGCATGATCAACTGTTCGCGCGACCCCATCCAGCCGCTCAAGTTCTGGTGGGTGGTACAGAAGGTGGGGGCCGAAGAGTGGGGGCGTCAGGCACGTCGCATCATGGAGCTGACGGCCTATCTGAAGCAGCAACTCGACAAGGCAGGCTATCCCGCGTGGGTGAACGAATATAGCAACACGGTCTTTATGCGATGCCCGTCGCCTGAATTGGCCCACAAGTACCAGTTGGCGCAGAACGAGGATCCACGCTTTGGCGGCAAACTGGCCCACGTGGTGGTGATGCAGCACTTCACAGAGGAGAGCATAGATGCTTTCGTGGCTGCGCTCATTTAAATTAAACGAATATGTTTCATCAAATAAAACCAAACAAGA
>JAFPZD010000038.1 GCA_017417465.1 Prevotella sp.
CTCTATTGCACCGTAGGCAGCACCAATCTCGATGCCCGCAGTCTGAAATGTGATTTCGAGGAGAATGCCGTCATCGTCGACCCCTGCACTACGCGTGAGTTGGATGATATGTTCTGGCGCGACAAGCAGCAGAGCTTCCTGCTCACGCCCGAGTCATGGGATGCTTTCCGCACCCGCTGGCAGAAGTTCGTCGGCTGGTTCGGCCACCTCCTTCAAATGTTCATGTAACATCTTCCCTCTTCCTTCTTCCTTCTTCCATCTTACATCTGCAACAGCGCTTCCATCATTTTGATGTCCACATCGCTGATGCCTCGCTGGCGCAGCCATTCCTTGTCGCGGCTGTCAAAAGTTTTCAGCACTTCCGCAGCTTGTTCCACGCGTCCCTGCAACCACAGGTTACAGCCATAGTTATGGCGGTCTTCGTCGGTCATCGCCTCGCGCTGACGCAGCTCCTCATAGTATCTGTCGGCCTGTTCCGTCTTGCCCTGGCAGGTCAGTGCCCACGCCAGCGCGCGGATGGCTGGCACGTTCTCGGGGTCTTCATAGTTCAGCTGATACAGCAACTTCACTGCCTCGTCATATTTTTCCGTATTCACCAGGCATACGGCCTTGTTCAGCATATAGCGCTTGTTCTCGGGATAGTTACTCGACAGCGCGGTATACACCTCCAAAGCCAAGTCGTACAGGCCTAACTTGAAGGCCGACTTGCCCAAAGCCACCCATACGCGATCGTCTTCGGGATATAATTTGAACGCCGAATAAGGATCGTCCTTCCACAGATAGTATTCCACGTCGTGCATCTTCTCGGGGAAGGTGTCCACCACCCTTCGCGCGGAGTTAAAATATTTGTTCTTTCTCATCAGCCTCACCACGTCGCGCTTATACTCGTCCAGCGGTGTGTCTTTCAGCAGCGGCGACGAGAAGAACTCCCAGTGGTGCTCCTCCACAGTGAAGGGGTCGCTCATCTCTGCGCGGTGCGGATACAGTCTGAAGAAGCGGTATAGGTCCATCAGGTACGACCGTCTGATGATGGTCGGCGACCGGCGCTCCTCGTCGTCCAGCTCCAGTTCGCCCAGCGATGCCTCGCCGCGCTGCATCATGTCGCGCAGGCTCTGCGGCAGCTGGTTGGCAATGTCCTGAAAGGCAATGACAAACGAGTACCTGTCGCTGCTACACAGCACGCTGGTGTCCATGGCTTGTTGCATAAAGCGGTTGGCCTGCAGCTTCTCCACATATTGTCTGATGTCGGGATGCTCTATATAGAACGGCATCAGCCAATTGCTGATGTCATAGAAGAACGGATAGCGCTTCATGTGTGAGAATCCGCTGAAGAAGATGTCCGACCCCGCCTTCTGCATGTTCATCATGCGCTGATACAGGTTCTCCAGCCTGTTCATACGCTCGTCGGCTATCTCGGGGTGTAGAATTTCTTCCAACGGCGTCTCCTCGTCGCTTTCTATGAGACCCAGGTGACTCAGTCTGAATTCGCTGCCGGCATGCAGCTCCGGCAAGATTTCGTTCGTCAGGATGTTCGAATCCTTGCTTTCATTCATGCAGTACACCAGCTGTGCCTGCAGCTCCGTCAGCTCCTTGCACACCTCCTCCTGCTCCAGCAGCTCCTTCACCGTCTCCTTTTGTTCGGGATACACCGCCTGCCACCTGCCGTTCAGCGCCAGCGCCCATCCTATCAGGGCCCGTTGCTTCACCGCCTCGTCCTGTGCTGTACGGTAGACCTCCGTCAGCATGCGGAATTTCGCCAAGTCAAACTGGTTCATCACTGCCAGCGTCACACCACTCACCAGCAGCTGCTGGTCCATGGTGTCCACGGTCGGCGACGTCAGCATTTCGGCAAACTGCCTGCCCACGGTCTCCGTCCATTGTCTGGACGTCAGCACATATTCAAACAGCTGGTTCACCCACTGTTGATGTTCCTTATACACGGCATTGCTCTTCTCCTTGCGCGTGTGCTCAGGCTCCAGTTCCAGCACGGCCACGTCGCTCACAAAGCCCTCCAGCTGCTGTTTGATGGCTCCCAGCGACCAGTCCCTACCCTTCTGCCTCACCCTCGAGTAGAGGCTATACAGATAGGGCGACGCCTTCAGCCAGTGGTAGTGCATCACGTTGGCATAGAGCACATACGTCCGTCCCAGCAGGGCGTGATAGCGCTCCTCGTCCTTCGTGCCGTTCTTCCATTCCCGTTCCAGCTCCGCATATTCTGCCGTCAGCGCGTCCAGCTTCTCCTGCGTATGCTGCTCAGGCCATGCCGCCAGATACGTCTCCATCTCCCTGATGGCCACGCCACAGTTGCCCTGCTCCAGCGCCTGCGTCACCCGTTCCAAAGCCTTATCGTATGCCATCGAATCTTATATTAGAAGGTAAGGAGTCTACCATGCTCCCTTTCACTTTGCAGTATTTCTCTATCACGTCACGATAGTGCTTCACGCCGCGCTCGTTTATCCGCTTGCAGGCCTCGTTCCACGCCTGCACCAGCAGTTGCTGCTGTTTCTCGCGTTCCGGACGGCTCATCTCCTGGTCTCTAAACACCAGCCTGCCGGGCGCCATGCCCACCTGCCGTGTGTCGAATATCACCTGGTGCTTCTGCACCCTCACCACCGTGGCCTGCGGCTCCGTGAGCCACACCGCGTCTATCTCGTTGTTCTGCAGCATCTGCATCCTCACGAAGATGTCGTTCAGCTGAATCTTAAACACCCTGTCCCTCGCCATCCTCGTAGTGTCCGCCAGATAGTTCGTCAGCGAGTCCGTGATGGAATATCTCGTCATGCCCACCATCTTATGGTCCAGCTGCTTCGGCTGGTGTATTCTCGCCAGCCTGTTTGTTATCAGCTGCCAGTAGGCCGTCGTCGTTGTCAGATAGCGTAGCGCCGTGCCCTGCTGTTCTATGCGCTTGGCCCTCACGATGTCCGTCACCATTCCTTCCACGCGACCTCTCGTCAGTGCCGTGTCGCAGTCCATCTGTGCGTTAAACATCTTCAGCCTCACGCCGCCGTTCAGCGAGTCCAGCAGCTGCTCCTCCTTGGCCACAAACAGCGGCAGACAGTCCAGCGTTGGCATCACTGCAATCTTCAGTGCCGCCGAGTCCTTTCTTGCCGCCTCCCTGCGTTGCTCACGGCTGATGCGCTTGCTCTCTTCGTAGCTCTGTCCACACGCCCCCAGCAACACCATTCCCAGCAGCATATATAGTGCCTGTTTCATCATGATTCTCTTCCTTTTATCATACTTTCAGGCTGCGAAGATACTCATTTCTTCCGACATAGCCAAATTTTCCTCGCCATTTTCTTTGTATTATGAGAAAATGTTCGTATCTTTGCAGCGTACAACACATGATTTAAGGTGTAAAAATGAAACTATTAATCTAATTTTTGGAACAATGAATAAGACAAATCTTGTACGTTACATGCTGCTGTTATTGGTAGCAGTCGTTGTCATTCCGGTCAAAGGACAGAATCTGCATGCCATTCTCTTTGCAGATACCAAAGACCCCAGTGTAGGCAAATGCGACCTGCAGGACTTCAACAGTCTGACGATTGAAGTAAGCACCATTGCTTCGGCCACGCAAATGGAGCTGAAGAAATATTTCTATAAGGACGAGCAATGCTCTAACAGGAATCTGCGTCAGGTGTTGGACAATCTCCAGACCAACAAGGATGACGTCATCATTTTCTATTATTCAGGACACGGCACGCGTTCGGAAGCCGACGTCTCAGAGTTTCCGCAAATGTGTCTGGGTAGTAACGACGACCGGGACTTCTATCCCCTGGAGAATGTGTTGAAGCAGCTGAACGAACAGCCAGCCCGACTGAAAATCGTCCTGGGTGACTGTTGCAACAGCTATGGCTATGGCGTATCGCCCAAGAACTACAAAGCCAAGAGCAAGACGGTGCTCTCCAAGAGTCCTGTGAGCGTCTACTGCAACTTGTTTAAGAACAACCGCGGCTTCCTGATTTCCACTGGCAGCCAGAAGGGCGAGACCTCTTCTGCCATGAGCAATCAGGACGGCACACCCATCGGCGGAGCGTTCACCATCTGTCTGCTGGGCACCCTCCAGCAGTTCGCCACCAGTGGCATGGCAGCTAC
>JAFPZD010000275.1 GCA_017417465.1 Prevotella sp.
GAGCCGGCACAGTGGGTGGCCTTCGTGGAGCGGGGCTGCTTCAAGTACATGGTTCACAACGACGAGGAGGGCAAGGACTACTGCACGGGCTTCGCCTTCGAGGGCGAGTTTGTGGCCGACTTCCCCTATTGTCTCGACGGCGACGTGTCGGAAGTGAGCATCGAGGCGGACATGCCCTGCGAGGTGCGCGTCATCAGCGGACGCGAGCTGCAGGCCCTGATTGACAACGACCCGAAGATGGCGAAGATGGACGTGAAGATACTGAAGAACCTGTTCAAGATGGTCTATGGGCGCGACCTCGACCACTACCGCTACACCGCCCGCAGCCGCTACCGTCGGCTCATCGACCGCTGTCCGCAGGTGGTGCAGATGCTCTCGCTGAAGGACATCGCCTCGTTCCTCAACATTACGCCCAGCTATCTGAGCACACTCCGCAAGGGGCTCACCTTCGGCAAAGAGAAATAACACACGTTTTTGGCTCAAATCATCACGGTTTGAGCCATTTTTTTCAGATTTTTCTTTAACTAGTTTTAGAGTTGCACCCTCGGCGACCTGTTTTCGGGCTTCGCCGAGTTGTTTTTTACGCCTTTTTTTGTTATTTTGCAATCGAAAGACTGCGAAGATTGGCTGCACCTCGGCATAAGAGCGAGCTCTTCTGCTCTCAGTTTGCACAATCTTTGTAGGCAAAAAACTGCAAAATCATGAGCGTATGAAACAAAAAACACATTATTCTGAGGCCCTGGCCTACCTGCGCGACTATTGTCTGCGCCATGGTCGGGCTATGCACTTCTCGCATGGCGACATCTTTGAGGCCGAGGGAGCCGCTGCCCGCCTCTTTGGTTACATTGAGAGCGGCAGTTTCCATTACCTTGTCCGTAACTACGAGGGTGACGAGAGCACGGTCGAGACCGTCGCTGCGGGCGACCTTGTGGGCTGCTATCCCTACTGTCTCGACGGCGACGCCGCTCCTGTCACCATCCGTGCCGACAAGCCCTGCACCGTCCGTCTGGTCAGTGGCCAGCAAGTCAACCAGCATTTCCTTCAGAGCAAGAAGGCCGCCCAGATGGCGCTTCAGTTCCTCAACTACCGCTTCGCCCAGCTCCAGCAGCTCCGTCGCCAGTATTATTTCACCCATCAAATAGAAGAAGAATAACAGTGAAAAGAAAAATCATCACAATCATCCTCGCCCTCGTCACCACGTTGACGGCAGGGGCGCAGACTCAGAGAGAAATAACTATCACGGGCGATGTGAAGGACGGATTCCTGAAGACTCCGCTGACCGACGCTAAAGTTACAATATGCAGAGCCGACAGCAGCGTGCTGGCCGATTCGTTAAAGATGACCATCTACATGCGTAGCGACAGACCTTTTCTGGCCGTGTATTCGGCGAAAGTGACGACGGACGCAAACACCGTGCTCGTTCATACTTGGAAGGAAGGCTACGACGACGTGTGGCAGCGGGTGAGCATCGGCAAAGAGAAAGAGGTGGAGGTGCCGACGATAGAGATGCGCAAGATGCGGGAGATGGACTTGGGTGAGGTGGTGGTGAAGGCCACGCGCGTAAAAATGTTCTACCGGGGCGACACCATCGTCTATGATGCCACGGCGTTCAAACTGCCGCAGGGCTCAATGCTCGATGACCTGATACGCCAGATGCCGGGTGTGACGCTGAACGAGGCGGGCGAAATCTTCGTGAACGGGCGCAAGGTGGACGAGCTGTTGCTCGGCTCGCGCTCGTTTATGAGGGGGAATAAGAAGGTGCTGATGGAGAATCTGCCGTACTACACCGTACAGAACATCAAGGTCTATGACAAGCAGTCGGACAAGAGCAAGGCACTGGGCTACGACGTGGATCCGAAGCAGTTTGTGATGGACGTTAACCTGAAACAGGAGTACCAGCGGGGCTACATCGCCAATGTGGAGGGTGCCGTGGGTACTGAGGACAGATGGCTTGCCCGTGCCTTTGCCCTCGGCTTCAGCGACCATTACCGCTTCACGCTGTTGGGCAACTTGAACAACGTGAACGAGACGCGCCACATCGGAGAATCGGGGCACTGGACTCCTGCCACGATGCCCAAGAATATGCTCACGACAAGAAGTGTGGCTGGCGAAATGGACTACCATGCCAAAGAGGACAAGGTGAAGAACAACCTGACGGCCTCGTACACCTCGACAACAGACGTCAGCGAGAGCCGGAGCCGCTATGAGCAATTCCTGCAAGGACTGACGCCCACGTCGCTGACCGAAGGCAGCAACCGCACGGGCAGCCGGGCGTGGAATGCGCGGGATGCATTCACGCTGACCAAGCCCTTCTATCTATATGCGGTTGCCGATTTCAGCTATTCCAAGAATCACGGTGCCTTCAGTTCCATGTTCGACCAATGGAACGATACGCTGACGGCCTCGCAGCGCAACCGTGGCTTCAACGAGGGAAAGGCATGGAGCGGAAGCATGGATGCGCAGGGCGCGTTCAACGTGGGCAAGAACCAGAAGCATATCGACTTCCACGTCATGGTACAGCACAACGAGAACGAGTCGGAATCGGCCATGAGATACAGCACACGTCAATATGTGAACCCGCAGCAGAACGTTCAGCATAACGTGGACGACATCAGCAACCGCACTACTTGGGGCATCGCATCTTTGAATTACGGCATGCAGCTGTTCAAGGGTGTGGAAATGGGTTTGGGTGAAAGCTTCTATCTGATGCGCATCGATGCCCACGATTATTTGTACCATCCCGATACGCTGCTGTTGGCCTCGCAGATTGACGCGCTGACAGCCATCACCGACTTCAATAATTCATACGACAGCCGGACGAATGTAGTGGATAATACGGTCGGCATCTCCTTCTCGGGCAAAGGGAAATACAAGATGGCTCCCAACAGCCCATTCACCATCAACTACCAGCGATGGAATGTGGGCATCAGCGTCCCCATACGCCATGAGTCGCTCGACTATCAGCGCGGCAGCCTCGACACGCTGGCACGGCAGAACACACTGTTCGTGAATACCTCGGCATCTTTCAGACATGCATCGGAAAGTGGCAAGCACGATTTCAGAATCCATGCCAGCCACAAGCGCAGTGCCCCTAATCTTTCCGACCGCATCACCTATCGCGATGACAGCCAGCCGCTCGTCGTCAAGTTGGGCAACCCCGACCTGAAGAGTTCCGTCACGTCCAACTTCGGCATAGACTATTCGAACAAGGCCGGCAAGAACCAGCAGCAATGGCATGTGGGCACATCGGCAGACTTCTACCACAGGCAGACGGCGCAGTCGGCAAGTTATGACCCTGCAAGCGGTGTCTATAACTACAAGCCTATGAACGTCAGCGGAGCATACCGCCTGAATGCCAAGTTCGACTTCAGCCGCACCATCGACAAGAACCGCTACTGGACATGGCAGACCAACGCCGATGCTGGCTACCACCACTCCATCGACTACGCCATGCTCACAGGCATGACGGCGAGCGAGGAGAACGTGGTCAACACCCTGACGCTGCACGACGGGGCCTACATACAATATAATAAAGGTGCGCTGAACGTCCGTGCCACGGGCGACATACGCTGGCGGCACTCCGAGGGGAAGATGTATGACTTCGAAACGCTCAACGCCACCGACTTCCAATACGGCCTCTCTGCCCGCTACACCCTGCCGCGCCTGAACACCACGCTGTCAGCCGACGGCAATATGTACAGCCGTCGCGGCTATGGCAGCA
>JAFPZD010000276.1 GCA_017417465.1 Prevotella sp.
CGACTAAATTTTTGTTTCCCCATAATTCTTAAATGACTTTAATAATTTAACATTTAAGGCTTTATGGGAGTCAACCCCTGTCAGGCCGAGACATTCTGAATCCACTGAGTCTCTGAGCCGGTTTGGCGAATGAGGGCAGATTAATAAAACGTTTACGGAAATAATGTGTGAAAAAAGTGGTGAATAATTTTGTGCTTCGGCTTTTTATTAGTACCTTTGCACCATAGAAGAAACTTAAAAACGATAAAGCTATTAAAATCAATGGAACAGGTATTTGGTTACATTATCAGCTTGGGGGCATCGGTGATGATGCCTATTCTCTTCACGATTATCGGCCTGTGCATAGGCATGAAGTTCGGCAAGTCGTTGAAGAGCGGACTCTATGTAGGTGTGGGTTTTGTGGGACTCGGCATCGTCACGGCACTGTTGACAACCAACTTCAACACGCCGCTTGACGCCATCTCCAAGATTTTCGAGCTTGACCTGAAGGTCTTCGACATGGGATGGCCTGCTGCCGCCGCCGTAGCCTACAACACTGCCGTGGGTGCCTTGATTATCCCCATCTGTCTGGGCATCAATTTCCTGCTGCTAATTACGAAATGTACGCGCACGGTGAACATCGACCTGTGGAACTACTGGCACTTTGCCTTCATCGGCGCTGTGGCCTACTTCGTAATGGACCAGTCGCTGCTGTGGGGCTATTTCGCCGCCATTAGCTGTTACATCGTAACACTCGTCATGGCCGACCTCACCGCAGAGCGCTTCCAGGGCTACTACGACAATATGGATGGCATCTCCATTCCCCAGCCGTTCTGCCAGAGCTTCACGGCGTTTGCCATCGTCATCAACTGGCTGCTGGACAAGATTCCCGGCTTCTCGAAGCTCGACATCGATGCCGAGGGCATGAAGCAGAAGTTCGGCGTGCTGGGCGAGCCGTTGGTGCTGGGTGTCATCGTGGGGGCACTGATAGGGTTGGCTGCCCATTTCGACCACCTCACCAACTTTGCTGCATACGCTGCCGGGGTCGAGTCGACTACTGATGCCGTGATGAGCATTGTCAAGTCGGTGCTGTTCCTGGGTGTGACGATGGGTGCCGTCATGGAGCTTATCCCTCGCATCACGCGCCTGTTCATCGACGGTCTGATGCCCATTTCCGAGAAGACGCAGGAGGTGGTGAAGCGCAAGTTCAAGGGCAAGAAAGTCTACATCGGCATGTCGCCAGCACTGGTCATTGGCCATCCTACTACGTTGGTGGTGTCGCTGCTGCTCATTCCCGTCACCCTGATTCTCGCCATTGCCCTGTCGAAGGCTGGCAACCAGTTCCTGCCGTTGGCCTCGCTGGCTGGCATGTTCTACGTCTTCGTGATGGTGCTGCCCTATACCAAGGGCAATGTGGTGAAGACGTTCATTGTGGGCTTGGTGGCTGTCACCATCGGTCTGTACTTCGTCACCGACATGGCACCGGCCTTCACGCTGGCTGCCAACACCGTGTTCGAGGCCACTCAGGACAAGGCCGCCCAGATTCCCGACGGATTCCAGGCTGGTGCCTTGGACTTTGCCTCGTCGCTCTTCGGCTATGTCATCTATGCCTGTGTGAAGTATATCCAGTGGATAGGCA
>JAFPZD010000277.1 GCA_017417465.1 Prevotella sp.
CCCAACTCTCAACTTTTTTGTACCTTTGCAGCCGCAAACAGCATTCGGGGTGTAGCGCAGCCCGGTAGCGCTCCTGGTTTGGGACCAGGCGGCCGCAGGTTCGAATCCTGTCGCCCCGACAGAAGAAAGTGCTAATGGTTGGTATTCTCAACTCATTAGCACTTTTCTTTTTCCCCACTTTTCCTTTTCAAATCAGTTGGTGAGCGTCTTTGTGACCCGATGCTTGCCGCTACCGTAGGTCTTGCTGGCTGTTTCGCCAGGCAGGGTGACGGTTGCTGTTGCACCTTTCGGGATGGTGAACTCCCACGTCCACACGTCGCCTTCATACTTCCAAGCACTCTTGATGAGGCCTGCTGCCGACTGATAGGAAGCCTCCACATGGCCCAGGCGCTTGTCGGGGACGGGGCTCATGATGATGTGTTTGAAGCCCGGCTGCGACGGCTCGGCAGCAATACCGGCCACGGTTTCCCAAATCCATTCGCACACGGCACCGTAGGCATAGTGGTTGAAGCTGTTCATGCCCTGCGGTCCCATGCCTTTATCGACCATATAGCTATTCCAACGCTCCCAAATAGTTGTGGCTCCGTTGTCGATGGAGTAGAGCCAGCTGGGGTTCTTGCGTTGGAAGAGCAGCTGGTAGGCGATGTCGGCCATGCCGTTTTCGGTGAGTGTCGCCATGAGTATCGACGTGCCGAGGAATCCCGTCTGCAGGCATCCGTCGTGCTCGGCGAAGTTCTGACGGAGTCGGTTGATGATGTTCTGTCGTGCCTGTCCACTGAAGAGCTGGTTCTTCAGCGCAAAGAGGGCGGGCGTCTGCATGGTGTTCAGGATGTCGGTTTTGAACGTGCCGTCGGCATTGAAGAACTCTTCTCGCAGATAACTCTTGGCGGCCGCTACCATCTGTTGATATTTGGCGGCATTGCGACCCGTGGCAGCAGCCATGTCGGCCATCATCTGCGCGTCGATGGCCCAATAGGAAGCACCGAGGTATTTCCAATAAACAATGGTCTCCGGCTTCGGTCCGTTGCTGCCAAAAGCTGCGCCCGAGCAGCTCTCCAGCGGTTCGTAGCTCAGCCAGTCGGCCCACTGGTAGTTGCCGTTCTCCGAGCGAAGGGCATCGTGGTCGTAGCGCGTGTCGTTGATATGGTTCATGAACTTGTCCATCGCACTCCAGTTCTCGTCGATGATCTGCTTGTCGGCGAACTGCTTCCACACCGTCCAAGGTACGATGATGCCGGCATCGGCCCAGCCCAGACGCATGCACTCACCACCATATTGGGCTGTGGGAGCCACGCCTGGGAAGCCACCTTGCTCGTTCTGCGAGTCGCGCATGTCGCGCATCCACTTATGGAAGAACGAGCGGGTGTTGGCGAAGAACGTTCCCGTTTCAGTAAATACCTGCGTGTCGGCCGTCCATCCCAGTCGCTCATTGCGCTGCGGACAGTCGGTGGGCACCGACAAGTAGTTGGAGCGCTGTCCCCAGAGGGTGTTCGAGATGAGCTGATTAATGAGCTGGTTGCCCGTGGTGATGACGCCCGTCTCGAGGTTCTTGGCAATCGAGGTGACGGGGATGGAGACGACGGATTGTATCTGTACCTCCTGTGTTGCGGTGATCGAGGCATAGCGGTAGCCGAAGAACGTGGTGTGCGGGCGGTAGGTGACGAAGTCGTTGCCGCCGGCAAAGGTATAGTAGATGCGGATTCCAGTCTTGGGAATGCGC
>JAFPZD010000278.1 GCA_017417465.1 Prevotella sp.
ATGATGACCGACCGCACGAAGATCCTGAAGAACCTCAGCATTGCCCTGTTTGTGGGCTGCTTCTCCATCGTCGTGCAGTTCTGCTGCGCCCACTTCATCGGTCCTGAGACGCCTGCCATCCTCGGTTCTGTGGCTGCCATCATCGCGATGCTC
The DNA here is from genome assembly GCA_017417465.1 of Prevotella sp. Classification (GTDB taxonomy): domain Bacteria; phylum Bacteroidota; class Bacteroidia; order Bacteroidales; family Bacteroidaceae; genus Prevotella. Next base: position 154 of record JAFPZD010000278.1, read on the forward strand.
ATCTACAACAAACTGTTCATCCGCGACGAGAATCCTGCCGACGAGGTGATTGTCGAGAAGAAGAAGTTCGGCCTGGCAAAGACCCTGAAGGCCTGGAGCGTCTATGGCCTGATTATCTTCTTCATCCTTATCTCCAGCAAGATCGTGCCGCCTATCAACGAACTGCTGGGCAGCACGCTCGTCACCAAGTTCGACCTGCCCGTCATCGGCAATACCTTCAAGTTCGGCTGGCTCTCCAATGCCGGTCTGATGATCTTCCTTGGTGCCGTCATCGGCGGACTCATCCAGGGTATGAGCTTCGGCAAGCTGATGACGCTGCTGGCCAAGACCACCATCAACCTGCAGAAGACCGTCGTCACCATCTGCTGTCTCGTGGCAATGGCGATGCTGATGAACAACACGGGTATGACCAACGACATCGCCAAGGGCCTCGTGCTGCTCACGGGCGCAGCCTTCCCGTTCTTCGCACCGCTGATCGGTTCGATCGGTACCTTCGTCACGGGTTCTGCCACCAATGCCAACATCCTCTTCGGTAAGCTGCAGGCTACGGCTGCTGCCGACCTCGGCCTCGTGAACCAGGGCACGTTCTTCGGCGTCACAGGTAGCGAGACCAACTGGCTCGCCGCTGCCAACTGTGCCGGTTCTGAGGGTGGTAAGCTGCTCTCGCCGCAGAGTATCGCCATCGCTACTGCTGCCTGCGATATGGAGGGTCAGGACGGTGACATCATGCGTAAGACCATGCCGTTCGCTATCTTCTGGATACTCATGAACGGTCTGATGGTATTCCTCGGATTACACGTTATTTAAAATATGGAATCAGACAACAAATTTGAACAGATTCTGGTGAGGATTACCGGACAGGACCGTCCGGGCCTCACCGCTTCTATTATGGGCATCCTCGCCCGTTACGACGCCCAGATCCTCGACATCGGCCAGGCTGACATCCATTCCACATTGTCATTAGGCATCCTCATTCGTATGAATGAGTCCAACTCCGGACAGGTGATGAAGGAACTGCTCTTCAAGGCCACGGAACTCGGTGTGCAGATCGGTTTCTCACCCATTAGCGACGATGAGTATGAAGACTGGGTGGGCCATCAGGGCAAGAACCGTTACATCCTCATGGTGATGGGCCGTCAGTTGGAGGCGCGTCAGATAGAGGGCGCTACGCGCATCCTCGCAGACCAGGGACTGAACATCGACTCTATCCTGCGCCTCACGGGACGCAAGAGCATCAAGAACCCCACGAAGCACACCCGTGCCTGCATCCAGTTCTCCCTGCGTGGCGAACCCACCAACCGTCAGGAGATGCAGTCGAAGTTGATGAAACTGTCATCGGAGATGGAGATCGACTTCTCCTTCCAGCGCGACGATATGTTCCGTCGTATGCGACGCCTCAACTGCTACGATATGGACTCCACGTTGATACAGACGTAGTGCAGCGACGAAATGGCAGAGCGCAAGGGGGTAGGGGCTCAGTTGCGGGCCATCACCGAGAGTGCTATGCGTGGCGAGATCGACTTCAAGGAGAGTTTTACACGTCGCGTGGCATTGCTGAAGGGCCTCGACGTGAGTGTGATGCAGGAGATTGCCGAGAATCTGCCCATCACCGAGGGCGTCGATCGTCTGATGACGATATTGAAACGCTGTGGATATAAGATTGCCATCCTCTCCGGCGGATTCACCTACTTCGGCGAATATCTGCAGCGGCGCTATGGCATCGACTATGTCTATGCCAACGAACTTGAGATCGGCGAGGACGGCAAGCTCACGGGTCGTTACGTGGGCGAGATTGTCGACGGCCATCGCAAGGCGGAGCTCCTGAAACTCATCGCTCAGGTGGAGAAGGTGAACCTTGCCCAGACCATTGCCGTGGGCGACGGTGCCAACGACCTGCCGATGATCTCCGAAGCCGGCCTCGGCATCGCCTTCCATGCCAAGCCCCGTGTCGTCGCCAACGCCAAGCAGTCCATCAATACCATCGGCCTCGACGGTGTCCTCTACTTCCTCGGCTTCAAGGACTCCTACCTCGGCGAACAAGGGAAA
>JAFPZD010000039.1 GCA_017417465.1 Prevotella sp.
AAAGGATTGTTCTCGTTGGCCATCTGCCACACCAGGTCGGTCTTGTCCACGTAGACATAGCCCTCGCTAATGAGCCGCGAGAACGTCTGTATTCCTACGGGGTATTTGCGTCGTTTCTGCACCATAGTTGCCATACACTTCAAAATTTACTGCTGCAAAATTACGAAAAAAAACACAAACGGCCAAACAATTGCCCTGCTATTTTCACACAGAGGGAGAAGCCCTCGCTACCAAGATTCGAAAAATGCCCCGCACCCCCTCGCAAATGCCCTGTGGCAGGCCAAACTGCGTGGGGCATTTTTTTAGGAAAGGATATGGCTGTTGACCTGGGCAAGAAACTCCGCAAGGCGCTCTACTCCCTTATACTTTAACTTTGCGGCTTGAAAAGAGTGTCCTTACTTTAACTCTTTCTACACACCTTTGGGAATGAAGTTGATGCCGAGGCATCACATACGTACCGGTTGCCTTTTTCTTTAGCACGGTTTCTCTTCGTGAAAACCACCATTTTATTGTCTTACCACTTAAGTCGCAAGTTCTTACCACTTAAGTCGCAAGTTCTTACCACTTAAGTCGCAAGTTCTTACCACTTAAGTCGCAAGATAGTTTTCCAATGGTTTTTGTGGACTTGTCGTTTATGTTTTGCAAGCATCAGGCAAAGGTGGCCAGCCGTTTTTGCTGTAGCCCAATTGATGGATGCGGCTCTATGTCCCATCACTGTCACTAAAATGACTGGCGAACACAGTCACATCCCTTCGCAAAAAACGCCCCACGCTAAACTATCAGATAACCAATAGTTTATCCCTCTGCGCGGGGCATTTTTGAGAGAAATAATTGTACTCAGTTCTAACGCACAGGGCGCACGGATTTCCCATCGTTCCGGCTGCCGCCGTATTCCCCGGTCGCCAAGTCCGAAAAGAAGCCCAACCCCCACGCGCTGCGCTCATCGTAAGGCGTGGACGACCAGTTGAAGCCGTAAGAGCCAACGCCGAGGAGCTCGCCATCGTAGACATAACCGGCGGCAGGGAGGAATATGGTACCACCATTCGGTCCAGTGAACTTACCTCCGTTCACACCGTTTTGAGTTGTCCAGCTGTAGTTACAGTAGTTCAACAGTTCATGGATTTGCTTCTCTGACGGTGCCGTGGACACCTGTCCGAACGGGTAGTAACCGCCAAAGGCTTCCGGAGTGCTCGCCCCCTCATTGCAGCATCGCCACTGGGTGCCCGAAGGCAGTCCCATGTCAATCCAGTGCGGATGGTTGGCATCGGGACAGGTGGTCTCGCCCTTATACTCCAACGGATACTCATGCGGCTCGCCATAGACAATCTCGTCGCTGCCAACATACTTCACATAGCCATAGAGCACACATGTGGATTTCGCCTCGTTTCGGAAGTAGGCACAGCGGGTGTCGGTGTAGGAATGACCAAATGATTTCAATGAGATGAGCGCTTCGTTTCCGTAGGGATCAAGATAAGCATAGCCCCAATCAACTATGTTTTCGGCATCATCGTCGAGCGTGGCAGTAACGGAGACGTCGAAGCGGTAGTCGTACTGCCTGCCGTCATGACTGAAGCCGCTCTTCTCATACTGGGATTTGGTTACCTTGAAGTCGCTGAGTTCTACAGGGAACGTCATGTCAACATCGGCGCTGGGTGAGGCAAGCACATTGAAGCCGAAGAGGCGCAATGTGGGATATACCTTGTACTTCAGGTCGGTTGCCAGGTCGGTAAACGTCGTCTTCATGGGCAGCGTGAAGCCGTTACGCGTCCAGAACTTCTGGTCGTTCCAGTGCGGGTCGCCCACACGGTTGTTGTTCTCGTCGAAGAGCGAGAAGCCTACAGTGTAGGGCAGGATGCAGTCGTTGGTGATGTTGGCACTGGCCTCGATGCCCGTGCCATTGCTCACCATACCTTTTGTGTCGCTGAATATGGGCAGGAGGTCCCACTCCCACTTCTGTCCCCAGAAAGAGTAGTCGTCGCGCCCGAGGAAGGTGAACTGGTAGCGATCGTCGACAACAGACACCTTGCCCTCCAGTCCCCAATAGGGCATGACAACCACTTTTGCGTTATCCTTCAGTCCGTCGTAAAAGCCGGTGCCTTTCTCGGCATTGCTCAGAGCCTCAAAGTCAAAGCCCAGCTCGGCCTCGGCCTTGGCTCCAATCTGAGCCTCAACACCAACCCAGCCCAAGTTTTTGCCTTTTGCAGCCAGACCGATGCCCAGCCTGCCGCACACTGCAATACGTGCTGAGATCCTTCCTGCTATGTAGGCCCAATCAACATTGAAGTGGGTCATCTGGGGGACAGAACAGCTCACGGTGTTGTAACGGTATGCAAGGCCTGGAACTACCACGCCAATGGTCGTCGCCAGTGGATTAAAGGTGATGTCCATCGTATTATAGAAATTTGCATGGACGGTAGTGCCCAGTGCTATGTCTCCACTCAAATCGAACTTCGGACCGAAGGCATAGTAGATGGGAATGCCATAGGGGCCGGGCTTCGTTTCCTCAACAGTGAAGCTCTTCTTGGGGTTGCTCAGGTTGAGAGGGTTGTCGCTGTTGGCAGCCTCGCCCGCCACCTCTATTTGAGTGGTGGTCGTTAAGGTTGTCTCGGTATGGATGTTGTAGTGGTCAATGTGCAGGATATTGTCAACCACACGGGTAATCTTTCCTGTCATGACAGGCTTGATGGTTGCCGTTGCAACAGCCTTGCCGTTGATGTCGTAGATATCCTTGGGCTTCACAAGAGGCGTGAGGTCGAACTTCTGGTCAATAGTAGGAAGAGCGAAACGGAAGGGGCGAGTCTGCTCGGAGTAGACTTTCCGACGAAGGAAACGGCGCACGTTGCCGTCGCCCTCTTGTCCTACCATCTCAACGACACCGTAGAACTGGTCAACGGCCTCCGACAAGTCAAGGCTGTCGCAACTGACGACATATCCTTCCTGTTCACTCTGAACCTGACGTACCAGACCGGTAAAGCCCAGTGGCAGCTTATCCGTCAGGTCGGTTGCTACCAGCTTGTCGCCGATGTTCGGGAGCAAGTTAGACGGGAGCGACGAGTCAAACGTTAGAATCAGGCTGTCGGCTTTGATTAGATAGTCGAACAGTTCGCCGACAAGGGGCTTTGCATCTTCTTTATAGATTGTTTCCGGCTGTACGAAACCGATACTGTCAATGGCGGCCAGCGGAATGCGATAGAGACTGTCGGGGGTGTAGATGAGTTGTGTAACGTTCTCGTTGTAGTAAATGGAGTCGAGGTCATAGTGGGAATAGGCAATGCTGTCCACCTCGTCGCGGAAGAAGGCGTTGAAGCCACCGTCGTTGCGGTAGATGTAGAACGCCTCACCAACGGACTGAGCCATGCCGCTGAGCGTTACGGCTGCTAATAATATAATAAGGTATAGGCGTTTCATGGCTTCGTGAATTTGGAGGTCCGACCGTTAACAGAGAGCAGATAGACCCCTTGCGGAATTTGTGAGAGAGGAAGCGTGGCATCGGTGCCGCTGACGATGAGGCGAATAGGCACGCGGATGCCATTTGGCTTGTAGACAGCCACCTCGTCGGTGGCTTTTATGTTGTGGAAAACGAGACGATCATCTTCAGGGGTGTAGTCAGCCTCGGCTTTGGGTGAGGAGATGCCCAGCTGTCCCCCCTTGTAAGTGAACCGCAGAATGTCATCCTTCGGATAGTTCATGTCGAGGACTGGGGAATTGATGAGGACACGGTCACCTTGAAACTGGACGCGGGGCTGTGTGTAGAGCTCCACGTCAGTGGTGGTGCCGTCAGCATGGTGTAGCACCAGCGTCTGCGCCACTGCTCGCTGAGAAGCGGCATATGCCATCAGCAGTGAGATGGCAAAAAGCATGGTTTTCCTTTTCATTGGCTTTGTGTTGTATTTGTATATAAAGGTTCATCATGTTGTAAAGATCAACAGACAACCCACTCGTCGAGTGTGCGGGTGTCGAGATTGAAGTGCAAACCAACTTTCACCACCTTGCGGCCATCGGTCTGATAAGGCAAGGCATAGCCCTGCTGCTCTATTTGCTCCAGGGCCTGCTGGGCTGTCTCGTGCATCTTCAGCTCGAACACATAGGTAGTCTGGGGCATCAGCACCACCATGTCAATGCGCCCACCATGGCACTTGACCTGCGTACGGACGTAGACGTTGAGCATCGAGAACACCAAGTAGAACGTGTACTCATAAAAGCCCTCGGCCACAGCCACCTGTTCCAGCTTTCGCTTGAAGCCTTCCACATAGGGCAGGCCTGCCAGATAGGCCTGCATCTCGCGCAAGG